>JABAAW010000018.1 GCA_014238535.1 Alphaproteobacteria bacterium | reverse complement strand
CTTGTCGTAATCGACGAACAGCATAAATTCGGCGTACTACAAAGAGTAGCTATGGCAGAAAAAGCAAAGTCTCTAAATATACTCGCAATGAGCGCAACACCCATTCCTAGAACACTGATGCTCGCCGTATGGGGCGGCATAAATTGCTCACGCATACAGAGCATGCCATTCGCTAAAAAAAATATAATTACAAAAATCATCGACTCTAATAGAATCGATGAAGTAATCTTAGCCATAAAGCGCTGGCGCGAAAAAGATGAAAAAATATACTGGGTATGTCCGCATATTAATAATAACTCCGAAAACTATATCGCCTCAGTACAACAAAGAACTAAATACTTAATAAGCAAATTCTCCGAACAAAATGTAATTCCTCTACACGCAAAAATACCATCGCTAGAGCGCGAAAAAGCCTTGCAGAAATTTAGCGAAAGCAAAAACTCTATACTCGTCGCTACCACCATGATCGAGGTCGGAATCGATATAACTAACGCAAGAGTAATCGTAATCGAAAACGCAGAACTATTCGGACTAGCTCAGCTTCATCAACTACGCGGGCGCGTAGGCAGAGACGGAAAACAAGCCAAATGCTTGCTATTATACGACAAAAACGCCACAAGCATCGCAAAAGAAAGGCTGAATATTCTGCGGGAAACTCAAGACGGATTCGTAATAGCCGAGCACGATTGGCGCTTGCGCGGGAGCGGCGATACTATCGGATATCGACAAAGCGGCTTACCGCAATTCCTGTTCGCCGATCTTAAAATACATAACAACCTAGCTCAAAATGCAGCTCAACACGCCGAAAAATTAATCAACCAAATATCTCAAATCAATGACACGCAAAAAAAAACTTTGCGAATACTCATGACCATATTCAAAAATAATAATAACTCGCAAACCATCGAGGCTACATAAAAATATACACAGCAATTATAAATTATATTAAATATAAAATCTTGTAAATTCAATGCAAACTTACTATAGTCAATATCCTAGCTATCTCTCAATCTAATATAATAAATACAACAACTCAATAAAATGAAATTACATAAAATACGAAAAGCCGTAATACCAGCAGCAGGATTGGGTACAAGAATGCTACCCGCAACAAAAGCAATTCCTAAAGAAATGCTACCAGTCTTCGATAAGCCTTTGATACATTACGCCGTGCAAGAACTATTCGACGCAGGCATAGAAGCTATCATGATAGTAACAGGCTTGGGAAAGCATGTCATAGAAAATCATTTCGCACAAGATAGCGCGCTAGAACAAGAACTCACCAATAATAATAAAAATACAATTCTACAACAGTTGAGAAAAAACCTTCCGCAAGAAGGTAGCATCGCATTCACACGACAATCTCAAAGACTCGGATTGGGGCACGCCGTTTGGTGCGCTAGGAAGTGGATCGGAGACGAACCTTTCTTCGTTTCAACCCCAGACGAACTACTAATATCTAACATATCTTGCGTAAAACAAATGCTAAACATATACCAACAAATAGAAAAACCAAACGCAACATTAATGGCCGCTATCGAGTTAGATAAATCGCAAACCAAGCACTACGGCGTTCTCGCTCCAAAACAAAAACCCATCGCAAACATACCTTTCTCTGTCGAAAAATTAGTCGAAAAACCAAATCCCGAAAATGCCCCCTCAAACTTCTGTTCAATCGGTAGATATATCCTTCCAGCTAAAATAATCAATAGCATCGAAAGCGATATTAATAAGTCAAAAAATAATCAAAGAAATGGGGAAATCCAACTAACCGACGCTATCGCTTCATCAATAAACAAAAATGAAGTATACGGATGTCTATACCAAGGCGAGCGATACGATTGTGGAAAAATAGGCGGATGGATCGCCGCTAATGTCGCTATCGCAAGCAAAAATAGCGCAAATAATAAAAATAAATCGCATTGGCAACATACCATTCAGGAACTCGTCAACCTTGAAAAAAAATAAATGAAAAAATCAAAATTCTTCAATGTAAAGCATAACTTCAATCATACCATATTACGCGAATACGATATTCGCGGAACATGGCTCGAAAATCTTAACGAAAATGACGCATACTCATTAGCTGAAAAGTTAACAACAATCCTACATAAAAAAATAAGCGATACTAGTAATTACTGCGCCCTCGTCGCTCGCGATGGTAGAAGTAGTAGCAGCGCTCTAAGTAAAGCTCTAATGGTAGGTTTTCGCGAAAACGGGCTAGACGCAATAGACCTAGGGTTACTACCTACTCCTGCTCTATACTTCGCTGAGCGAAAATATAATAAAAAAATCAGCCACTATGCCGTAATGGTTACAGGGTCTCATAATCCGCATAACCAAAACGGATTCAAAATCATCGCACAAGGAAAACCTTTCTTCGGAAAAAATATTCAAAAACTCGCAAATATAAAAAATAGTATAAAAAATAATATAAAAACTCAAAAAAAAATATACTCTCCTAAATCTTATAATATCAAAAGCGCATACATAAAACGCATGCTAGAAGAAGATAAGCGCATAATCGGCGGACAAATCAACGCAATATGGGATGCAGGCGGCGGCGCAAGCGCCGAAATACTACCCTCCCTATTGCCTAAACTACAGGGAAAACATCAACTACTCTTCGGAAAAATCGACCCCTACTTCAAAGATAGGCCGCCAGACCCCGCAATGCCTAACGCGCTAAAAGTCTTGCAAAACGAAATCGTAAAACAAAAAGCCAGTATCGCTCTCGCCTTCGACGGAGACGCCGATCGATTGCTCGTGATGCTACCCGATAAATCATCTAAAGAAAAAAATAACTCAAAACTACTTAAAGGAGATCAACTACTACTAATCTTCGCCGAAGACCTTATACAACAAATTAAAACAAAAAATAATAAAATACAAAAACCAACAATACTATGCGACATCAAAACATCTCCAGATATAATACATAGAATAAAGCAAATAGGAGGTAACCCAATACTAGTGCCAACAGGACACGCTAACATAAAACACCAAATCATAAAAAAAAATGCCGACATCGCAGGTGAAGTCAGCGGACACATCTTCTTCAACGATAGATACTTCGGATACGACGACGCAATATACGCAGCCGTCCGTCTATGCGCAATGCTGCGAAATAACTTCTCTATCGAAAAATCACTCGCAGCACTACCAAAGCGCATAGCAACCGAAGAACTACGCATTCAAGTCGAAGAAGAAAAAAAATTCAACATCGTAAATTCCATACAAAAAAAACTACAGGAAGAAAAAACTAAACCTAAATATAAACTATCCACAATCGACGGAGTGCGCGTCGAATACAAAAACGCCTGGTGGCTACTGCGAGCATCAAACACCGAAGCAGCCATAGTTCTACGCGCCGAAGCAGAAAACAGCGACTCGGGTAAAAAAATACTCGGGCTGATCGCAGATATGTTGCACAACGCAGGGTGCAAAAACGCAAAACTCGTCAAAAACGCAAAACTAACCAGCACAAACTAACCAGCTCAAACCTCTGGAAATTCCAATAGCGCATCGAAACTCTAATCTTTGTGCTAGGGTATAACCTATGCAAAAACAGCAAGCACAACACGAGCACGCAGAGCACGCAGAGCACGAGCACATAGAGCACGAGCTCGAGCACGAGCTCGGCGAGTATAAGCTACTAGAAATTCCATTCATAAACTGCTTGGCAGAAAACGATAGAGAAGCCATCCGGCAGTTCAATGCACGCATTCCTAAAAAAAATATGCAACTGCTAATCAAAAAACAAAAAATACAAGTGCTACTAAAAGAAATAGACTTCTACCATATACAAACCGTCGTCGAAGAAATAACAAAAAAATACCATAGCGAGTCCAACATCCTAACAAACATCGCTAACTCCATCGCCGCTGTAAAAAGCTACGGAATCAAAGGAAAAAAAAGAATCTATGTCAACTACAACAACGAGCGCAAGGTGCAGGGGCGCAGCGCAAAGGTAGAAAAACGCGGGCAATACTATTACGCAAAAGAAGAAAACTTCTCGCAAGTAAATCAGAAAATACAAGCAAAATACATAGATAAAATAATATGCGGTGATAGCGAAAATATACTCGAAAAAATAAAAGATAACTCGGTAGACCTAATCCTAACATCGCCACCGTATAACTTCGGTTTGGAATACAAAGAAGGCGAAAATAAACAAGAGCAAGACGACAAAGCCTGGCAGATATACTTCGAAAAACTATTCGCTATCTTCGATCAGTGCATTCGCGTGCTAAAATACGGCGGCAGGATCATCGTCAATGTTCAGCCTCTATTCTCAGACTACATTCCTACCCACCATATCGTAAGCCAACACTTCATCAAAAGAAAACTCATTTGGAAGGGAGAAATACTATGGGAGAAAAATAACTATAACTGTAAATACACCGCCTGGGGAAGTTGGAAAAGCCCTAGTAGTCCGTATCTAAAATATACATGGGAGTTCTTAGAGATATTTTGCAAAGGCTCATTGAAAAAAGAAGGCGCTCGCGAAAACATCGATATTAGTGCCGACGAATTCAAAAAATGGGTCGTCGGAAAGTGGGCAATCGCACCAGAACGCGCAATGAACGAGTTCGGGCATCCCGCAATGTTCCCCGAAGAACTCGCGCGACGGGTCATAAAACTATTTAGCTATCGGGGCGACATCATACTAGATCCTTTCAATGGAGTCGGAACAACATCAAGCGTCGCAAGAAGTCTACAGCGACTCTACATCGGTATCGATACCTCAGAGGTTTATTGTGAAAAAGCACGCGAGCGCATCTCAAGTACCTTGCAGCATTGAAAAATTCCTATAGTCGTAAAGGCATTCCTTAACAATATCACTTAATAATATTTTTGGCGCATGCTCGCTCTAAAAAATTAGCTCGTGAAATTAACTCAGCGCAATGCAAGAAAAATTCCTGCCACCATCTCGACTACCATCTCGTAATAGGCGACGGTGGCTGTAGTAACTACTATCAGTGTGCGTGTCGATACCCAATAAATCTATCGAAGTAATACCACAACCTCGCAAACGCGCAACTACATAGCCGCCCAAATCAAAGTGCAAGCCGTCAGTATGCCTAACAAAAAATACTCGGTTGTCCGAAACTAAACGTACCTTCTTCGATAAAAAAGCAGACGCAAAATCATCGCTAACTCGATACGAGCCGAGTCCAATCATCGGACCTAGCGCTACGCTGATCCTAGCTCGATTAGCGCCTAAATCAACCATGCCAGCTACCACAGCTTCAATAATACCCGCGCATTCCTCGTCATCACCTGTAGCATTCTCATCCCCCCTCACCGTCGGCAAGTTATCGCTCAAGTCATCGCTCAAGTCATCGCTATCTGTGTCTAAACCAGAAAATCCTCCGAGCGCACCACGCCAGCCCGCATGCGCAACCGCACAAACACCCGCTACGCAGTCGCTAAATAATACCGGCGCGCAATCCGCCGTGTACACCGCCAATAACAAGCCAGGCAAGTCGGTCACAATACCATCCGCTCGCGGGGCTACGCATAAATCAGACCATAAACTATCACGCGAACAAACCATAACCACACGCGACGTGTGCTTCTGACGAACGCTCGCAAAACCCCACATAGCCGAAGATAAATCTTGGCTCGGTGAGTCTTGGCTCGGTGAGTCTTGGCTCGACGAGTCTTGGTGCAAAAAAGGCGATAGCACTCGCAACTCCGCTAACCCATAGCCAGTAGCATCGCAGACGAGCGCACGCTCAGACTCGATACGCTCGCTCGCAGTGCGGTCAAAAAAACCATGCGAATAGCAGCCCGCAGCGCAAAGCAAACTAGAACGTCTAATCATACCTCAACTACTGCGGGCGAGAAATAATCTCGCGCGGTAGTAAAAACTGCGCATCAACCTTCTTCGAAAACCAATTAACTCGCCAATCAAGGTGCGCACCAGTAACTCGACCCGTCGAGCCTATCTCTCCTAGCGCATCACCACGCATAACAAAATCGCCAACCTCAACATAAATCTTATCCATATGCAAAAAAGACGATTGCAGCCCATAGCCATGGTCGATAATTATCGTGCCTCCGCTATAGTAAAAGTCAGAAACCGCCAAGCGAACAAGACCGCCAGCAGGCGCAATAACAGGCGTTCCTCGCGCCGCCGCAACATCAACACCATAGTGCGGACGACGCGGCTTGCCGTTCAAAATCCTCTGCGAGCCATAAACTCCGCTTATCCTGCCTTGCGCCGGCCATATCCATTCCCCCGCAAAATGCTCCCAATCGCCAACCTCGCGCCTAGCAGCTCCTATCTGCGAATTCTCTTTCCTTATACGCGCCAATAACTCAGGCGGCGGGGTTACCTGCTTCGGCGGTAAGCCATCTATGCGCTGGATGTCATACTCGCGTTTGTCTATATGCAGCTCATAACTCGAAAAGTCGCCATCCGTATATACAACCGCTAACTCCAAAAGACCCTTCTCATCACGCCCAAAACCAAGCACAAAACGACCAGACGAATCCAGTGCAACTGGACGCTCCCCAAGTAGTAACGATTTAACCGAACGAGCCGTACCCATCGCTATACCACCTTGCACAAAATAACCGCGTATATCTATGCCACGAAAACTGCGCGACTCAGGCGTAAAGGCAGGCGCATGCTGACCATCCGCAGCACCAGCAGATACAAAAAACCACAAGCATAAAATCGCTATACGCATATAAACAACCTTCACAAGCGTAAACTCTTCTGCGGTAATTTACTAGCATTACCATCGCCAGCGCTCGTCGCACGCGCTTGCAGCGTACTGCTATCTGCAAAAAGCACCGAAAACTCTCGTCCATCGCGCAAAGTCGTCGCAGAGCGAACCACTACTCCTCCTGCCCGAACCAGCGCATAACCGCGCGCGAGGACCGCGCGGTACGAGAGGGAGCTGAGCAAGTGCGATAGCTTTTCTAAACGCGCCGAACGCTCCGCAAAAATAGAGGATAACGCGCGGTGTCTAGCCTTATCAACAAGCGCCAAGCGCTCGCGCGACCTTGCTAAATTGTCGAAAAGCCAGCGTTCAGACAATCGTTGACGCGAAAGACGATGTTGCAATTTCTGCAATCTATCGTTGATGGCGTAGTGCAAGCGACGCCCAAAGTCTTCAACAATAACGCACCTTCTAGCAACGCTCGTTTGCAACGCGCGCGGTAGCGATCTCGACGCAGACGATAGACGCTCGCTAAACTCTTGCAAGCGCAAGCCTATTCGCATCTCAAGCCTATTACCTAAATCCGCTAATCTACGCACCAATGCCGTACGCTCAGGTACCGCCATCTCCGCAGCAGCACTAGGGGTCGGTGCCCTTACATCCGCAACCTCGTCTAAAAGAGTCCAATCGCTCTCATGACCTATCGCAGAAATTATCGCAACCCTGCACGCAGCCGCCGCACGCACTACCGATTCTTCGTTAAATACCCATAAATCCTCGACCGAACCACCGCCTCGCGCAACTATTAGCGTATCGATATCCGCATATTCTCCCGATAGCAGCCCATCGCTAAGGCGCGAAAACGCCGCCAATATGCTTCCCTCAGCATCGCGTCCCTGTACAGAAATCGGAAAAAGCAGCAGCGACACAGCGCAACGAGCTCTTATCCTATGCTGGATGTCCTGCCATACCGCTCCGCTAAACGAGGTGAATACCGCTATGCGCCGTGGTAATAAAGGCAAGGCGCGTTTGCGCGACGGCAAAAATAATCCCTCCTCCGTAAGCTTGCGCCGCCGCGACGCAAGCAGGCTCAACAACGCACCCTCGCCAGATAACTCAACAGACGCAAGGCGAAGCTGGTAGCGCGAGCGCGCAGCATAACTCGTAAGCGTGCCTTGCGCTATTAACTCCAATCCATCCTCTATCTTATGGCGCAAGCTACGAACCACTCCATGCCAGCACACAACATCCAATACCGAATGCTCGTCCTTCAACGAAAAGTATACATGACCACGCTCGGTTTGCTTGAAACCAGATACCTCCCCTCGAACGCTTATCTGCGAAAAACTCGACTCTATGTGACCCTTCAATAAACGACCCAACTCGCTAACGCTGTAGGCTCGGTTACGCGCACGCACGCTAGTAGATGGCAACTCAGTAGGCTCACTCATAGCAATAAATCATAGCAATAAATCATAATTCGCGCACATATACTCATACCCGTAACTAACTATAAAATACTACTCGCCCGCAGCAACCGCAACACGCCGCCGCTCGATAACAAAAAACGCCGCGCGCAAAAAACGACCATAAAATAATCGCAACGCAATCGCGCTCAACGCGCATACAAAAATCAACACCGATAACGCTTGACTAAAACCTCCAACAAAAAAGAAAAAAGTAGACACAAACTCAAAAAACGAAAACTCTAACAAGTGCTCCCTAAACGCTCCCCACAACGATAGCGGTAAAAACATAAACAGCGCATAACGAGATAGTTCTCTGCCGATAACTCGAAGGATAAGCAAGCCAAACGCAATAACGCCAAATAAACTCGAAAGCGATAGCAACGCCAAGCTAAGCGTCAGTAGCCAGCCCTCGCCCGCATAAAGACCCGTGAAGCCCGCATAAAGCGAAGATAAGCCAGTTCCGCCAAAAAGCCACGCTCTAGTCGTCAAAATCGGAGCCATCGTCAGCAACAAAAAACTAATCAAAATAAAATACATAAGCAGCATAAGCAACAAACGCCATAACATCCCATACCTGCGCAAAAACTGGTAGCGAGACGCAAACGCTCGACCTAAGCGCAAGCGCGAAAAAAAACTCGGCGACAAATAGCCATCACCAAGCGCACAGCACAGCGCAACAAAGCCAAAAGCCGGGCGGAAAATAACCGCAAAACCAGAAATATTAATAGCCGAAAAAATACCCTCAACGATGCCCGCACGCGAAAACTCAAGCGATAGCCACGACCATAGCGAATGAATGCTCTCGATGCCTGAAACGCCTACGAACTCCGAAAAAAAGTGCGCTTGTTGCAATGCAAAAACACAAAGCAAAAGGTAGAAAAATAACGAAAGCGGAAAAAGCATAACAACTAACAACAAACTCGCGCGTAACGGACGCAAAAATAAAAACGGCAGACTCATAACAAACAGAAGGCACAGAGAGGAAAGCAGCACTACCAAGCGTGGGTGCAAGCGCGAGGGCGAAGCCAATGCTCCAAAAAAGCTGAGCGTATTACCGCCAGAATTCACGCCATCCGCCAAGCCCCCTCGCATTGGCAAAAGCAAGCGCGATAACTGCTCAAAAAATATGCCGCTCGTGCTAGGTAGAAAATCCAGCAAAAAACCAAGAAATAGGCCGCTCGCAAAGGCAACGCTCGCAAATCGCGCTATAGAGATATTGCCAAAAATAACCCTTGTAGAAAACGCTCGCGTAAATATATTCGAAAAAATACAAGGCGACGTCGATGGCGGTGGCGAGGGCGGCGGCGAGGGCGGCGGCGAGGGCGCAGCGCGGCGGCAGGTTACTAAACTACCTTCTAAAAGTAAAAAAAATAGCCCGAAAGGCAGAAAAAACAAAAATGCAAAAAAAACGCTCGCAGGCGCCGATAACGAAAGTAGTGTCGAAATACTCGATATCGACAACGGACTCGCAAGCAGCGACAAAAGCAACAGCATACCTAAACCCATCGACAACAAACGCTGGGAAAATACTCCACCCTCTGCATCATGGCGCGCTGCCATAGGCGGCGGCGATACCCCGCGCCTCTTGTGAAAAAAATAAGCCCTCTCTAGCAAAAACAAAAAACTAGACGCGATAAATACAACGCAACAAACAAGCGAAAGCACAAGCACAAGCGACCACATAAATGAAACTAGCGGCAACAAATAGAGTCTCCTGAACTAGACTAAATGCACGGTCTAAACAAAGACGATACGCACAGCAGAAAAAGCATACCTTAACTACGAACTCTTAGCCGCTAGACCCTGCAACCTGTCAGACGCAAAATCTTCATCACCACCAACTCCATCTTGAGCGCCAACCTCATCGTTAGCACTAGTCGTAGATATGTTAAGTCGGTAGCCTCCATACTCCGTACGCAAAAATACCGGCTCGTCCGCGTTCTCCTCTATCTTCTTGCGCAAACGGTAAATGTGAGTCTCGAGCGTGTGCGTCGAAATATCCTTGCCGTAACCCCATACCTCCTTCAGCATAACAGCTCGCGGAACTACCTTGTCGTGCGAACGATATAAATACTTCAAAATCGCCGACTCCTTAACCGTCAAACGAATCTTGTCCTTCGAATCTAAATGGTCAACTAAACAACGCGCGTTCGGCTGAAAACGATAACGACCTATTCGATATTCCGTATCCTCATGATGCTCGTGAATACGAAGGTGCGTTCGCAAGCGCACCAATAACTCGCGGAAACGAAACGGCTTCGTAATGTAGTCCGTCGCTCCAGAATCAAAGCCACCAACTATATCTTGCTCGCCATCGTGCGCCGTCAACATAATAACCGGAATCTGGTAGCCAGATGAACGAATCTGGCGGCAAGCCTCGCGACCATCCATATCCGGAAGACCTATGTCCAATAATACCGCGTCAATCGGACTCAACGATAACTTTTTCAAACCATCGCTCGCCGTATAAGCATAGTCAACTCGATAGCCTCCAGACGAGCGCAACTGCTCAGCTAGAGAAACACACAAAAGCTCGTCATCCTCAATGATCAATACCTTCTGTCCCATAACCCCTCTCCGTAGGTAACTAAACAAAAATAATACTACAACTAATCCTAAATACTTGAAAATATCCCTGAATGTTCTAGTATGCACATAGTCGCTAACCTAGCACGCTGAGGAATATCTTGCAAGATCGCATAGCAAACGCTAGGTGCAATATACACTGGCAGACCAAATCCGGAGTGAAACATGCCCGCAAGCGAAAAAAACATTCAAACAAAAAATATAAACAATAAATCTAAAAATAATAATAGCCGTCGAGGACGATCAACTCTCATAAGTCGAAACATTCGAATCGGAGAACATCGTACCTCAATACGACTAGAGCCAATCTTCTGGGATATACTCAACCATATTACTCAACACGAAAAACTAACTATACACATAGTTTGCACTAAAGTCGCAGAACGCGCTCCGCAAATGCCTCTAACAGGCGCAATTCGGGTGTTCCTGATCGCATACGCATACCGCGCCGGTATGTCAACTGCCCTAGAAGCCGTGCGCACAGGGAAAATGAAACTCTGATTCATTAAATATAATAGGCGCAAAAATAACGCTCTTAGTAATACTCAGGTTGTGGAGCCGAGGGGGGTCGAACCCCTGACCTCTACAATGCCATCGTAGCGCTCTGCCAGCTGAGCTACGGCCCCTGAGTGAAAATCATAAAATTTTAAACTAATCCTATAACACTAAATAACTTCTGGCGCTAATTTCTCGCATTAACTTCCAGCATTAACTTCTAGCAAACCTTCTAAATCCTCAATCATAGACTCAACTACCATAAGGCCCCGAGACCAAAAATCAGCATCCGTAACGCACAAGCCAAACCCCGATAGCAACTCGCGGTAGTCGCAACTGCCTCCAGACTCTAACAGCGACAAATAACGCGCAGAAAAATCTTCCTTGCCAATGCTACCTTCGCCTCGGCAACCTTCCATGTATAAACCATACAATACATTAACTAAACAATCACCAAACGCATACGAATATACATAAAATGGCGCATGGATAAAGTGCGAAATATAACTCCAGTAATTTCTATACTCATCGCCAAATACAAAAATATCGCCCAAACTCGCTCGGCTTACCTCTAACCATATATCGCATAAACGCTTACTAGATAGCGGACCAGCTCTGCGCTCGTCATGCACAATGCGCTCAAAGTCCAAAAATGAAATCTGACGAACTACCGTATTCAGCATATCCTCTATCTTGCCTGCCAATAACGCTCGTCTAGATTCAAGCGTGCTCGCGCGCTCGAGCATAAGGTCAAATGTCAATCGCTCGCCAAAAACCGACGCCGTCTCCGCAAGCGTCAAGGGTGTCTGCGATAACAAAAACCCGCGCTCCGCAGCCAATACCTGATGCACTCCATGTCCAAGCTCGTGCGCCAAGGTCATAACATCCCTCGTCTTGCCTCGATAACTAAGCAAAATATATGGGTGGCTACTGGGAACGCTAGGGTGCGAAAAGGCTCCCGACATCTTACCCGCTCGCGGTGCTGCGTCTATCCACTTTTGCGAAAAAAATCTGCTCGCAATATCTCCCATGCGCGGAGAAAAACGGCTATAGGACGCAAGCACAAGTTCGCGTGCAGAAGACCACGATACATAAGCCTCGTCCGCATGCGGAACTGGCGCTCCTCTATCCCAATAGTTAAGCCTTTCCATACCAAGCCAACGCGCCTTCAACCTATAGTAACGATGCGACAAACGCGGGTAAAAACTACGAACGCTAGAAACCAACGATTCAACAACATCGCCCGATATACGATTATCTAAATTGCGCGAATCAATCGGGCGTGAAAAACTACGCCGCTTGTCTTCAAGATACTTGTCCTGCGCTAGCGTGTTCGTAATCATCGTCGCTAAACCCAACTGCTTACCCAAGCCAGTTCCCAAAGAGCGTGCCGCATCTTCGCGCACGCGCGCGCTCTTATCCGATAGCAAGTGCAATACCTCAGACAAGGTCAAGTCCTCGCGCATATCCTTGCCAGTGCCAACAGAAAAACGCATCGCCGATTCCGTATCATCGTAAAGCTTTACCCAAGCCTGACGAGAGGTCAAATGCTTCTCCGCAATTACCTCCTCAATCGACTCCGTAAGCTGATGCGCACGAAAGCGGCGCAACGCACCAATCCAAGCACGATACTCGCATAGCGAACTATCCTCGCCATACAGACGCTCAAGCGCGTCCTCCTCTAATAAATTCAACTCAAGCGCAAAAAATGTAGTCTCCTTCTCTGTATCCATAAGCGACTCGTCTATCCTTTGGCGAAAACGCGAATGTTCATCTTTTCCCAAATCCTCCGCCGATTGCAAAAACGCAAAACTCAACAAGCGAGCAACCCCCTCCCCTATAGATTCATACATTCGTAGCGCCCGTCCCAAATCCTCAGCGCTCAACTGTGAAAGCTTGCCTCTAAACTCTTCTGAAAACTTACGCGCCGCAACCTCTAGCGATTGCATATCGGATGCTATGGTCGGGTCATCGATACCAGCATACAACGACGCTAAGTCCCAACTCGGTAGGTTATCTTGCCCCGCGCTCGCTATCGCAGCTACAGCATTACCTGCATCAGTCGAAATAACCCCCTTGCTAACCCACTTGCTAGCCTCCTTGCGATTCATATCATCACTCATCGTTCAATCCTATAATCGTATTCTATGCACCAGAACCTACTCCATCACCATCCGCATCACCATCCGCATCCGCAAGGCGAACACCTTCGAGGCGAACGCCTTCCAGCAACGCTATACCCTTCTCTAAGCCGTAAAGCTTAAGAAAACTACCAAAGCGCGGACCAGTGCTTTGACCCAACAATATCTCATACAATGCACGAAACCAATCGCCCAATCTGCCCTCGTAGCCATTCGCTAAACCAACCTCGTATACTACCTGCTGAATCGTCTCAACCGCACTATCGCTCGCTAACTCACCTAAACGCAAAGCAAGCGAACGCAACGCCGCATATTCATCCGCATTCGCAGCACGCGGACGACACGACGGGCGCACAAAGTCACGATCGTAGGCAAGCGCATAGTTCCATAATCGCTGCAAGGTCAACTCTTCCGCTTTCGTAATATCTGGCGGTAACTCCGCTTGCAAAATAGTACGCCACGCACCCTCAACTTCCGTGTTGTTTTCTGCGTTCGTAGCAGCAGGCGTCGCAGACGCGCCCATAACGCTTTGCAGTCCCATCGCCGTTACCAAATTCTGTAGCAGAGAAAAACTCAAACCCGCCGAAATACTCGACAACTGACGCTGCTCTATGTGAAAAATCGGGCTCGAAAAACGCTCGCCAATATCCGTCAAACGCTCATAACGAGCGCATTCCTGCAAATACTCGTCCAAGCAACGCGGAATACAATCAAAAAATAAACGCTTCGCCGTGCGCGGCTTCTTATACATATAGTAGGCAAGCGAATCCTCGCTCGCATAGTCTAGCCAATCCTCAAGCGACAAGCCGTTACCTCGCGACTTCGATATCTTCTCACCTGACTCGTCCAAAAATAACTCGTAGGCAAAACCCGCAGGCGCTCCACGAGCACCTTCATCGCCCTCACAAAGTATCCTAACTATCTGCTGCGAAAGCTGCGCCGAGGGAATCAAATCCTTGCCATACATCTCGTAGTCAACTCCCAAAACATACCAGCGCATCGCCCAATCAGGCTTCCATTGCAACTTGCACTTACCGCCATACACAGATGTCTCGCAACGCTTGCCGTCCGTGCGCTCATACACAAGCGTGCCACGCCGCGCATCAACCTCCAAAACACGAGCCTGCAGCACTACTCCGCTCTCCTCGCAAATCGGTAAAAACGGGCTGTAGGTCTGACGCCGCTCCTTACCAAGCGAACCGCACATCAACTCGAGAACGCTATCGTAGCATTCAAGCATCCGCCTAAGCCCCGCGTCAAATAATCCAGAACTATAGCATTCCGTCGAACTCACAAAACGATAGGAAAAGCCAAAGCGGTCAAGAAAACTCTTCAACTTCTCGTTGTTGTGGCTCGCATAAGAAGCATGGCAGCCATGCAGGTCGGGAACTCTCGATAGCGGTTTGCCTAAATGCGCACGCAGCAAATCCGCATGCTCCGCATTAGCAGGAACCTTGCGAAAACCATCCATATCATCCGAAAAACATAGCAACTCGCTCGAATACTCCGACGAAAGCAACGAAAAAGCCCGCCGCACCATGCTCGTGCGCAATACCTCGCCAAACGTTCCTATGTGCGGTAAGCCAGACGGACCATAGCCCGTTTGAAAAATAACCTTGCGCGGCGACCCCTCAACAGAAACACCTTTCAACAAATCACGCTCTATACGCAACCGCTCGCATATCTTGCGCGCCTCAATAAACGGCCAAGCAGTCGAGGCAAGGGCCGCCTGATAATTTTCGTTTCTTTCGCTCACAATAACAGCATCTCCCCTAACGATACATTAGAGGAAAATCAACGCTTATCTTTTGTTATCCGACTTGGTGTAAAGACTCACGTAGCATAATACAACGCCGCCAAGTCCAATAAGCGCAATGATCGCATACATATTAGTCGCGTAAAGCTCAACAATCGTAAATACTGAAAGTAAACACAATAGCAAAATGAAAGCAAATACTTGCATGCGCTTGCGCTCACTAATATTTGAACTTTGGTTACTCTCAGCCATGCGAAGAATGCGCTCCGCCGCGTTCTTAACCCCCTTGTTGTATGCTGCAAACTCCCTCGCTGGCGGTAAAGGACCGATATGCAGAGAACCTTGAGTAATCTGCACAAGCTCCCTCGACACTTCCCCCGAAACAGATAAAGTCTTCCCTTCTTTTACTTCCGTAGGCTCTTTCTTTAAAACCGCCTTGCTAGCAGAAGATTTTTTCTTTAAAACCGACTTGCTAGCAGACCTTCGACTAGGCACAAGTGCTATCTTCCGAGCCTCTAACTACGAGAACTTTCCTCTTATTTTCTATTTCCATCTTCATTCGCCTAATCTCTATCTCTAACCCTTGCAACACTTGCAGTGTTTGTTCTGCCTTGAGCTCCGAATCACGATCAATCTCTATCTCAATCTCATTTTCACGCTCGTGTTCGTCCATCGCCCATCTTAAACTATCGCCAACATCCTGCCACGCAGCCCTGATATCATCGCCAGACTGCTCCCAAGCAGACTTGCGCGGCGGAAATATAGATAGAGGAAACGAACCAAATATGCTCGCCGCACCATCCAATATACCATAGCCCCGACGGGGTGATGTTCTCTTCATCTTTCTAAACCTTTTTTAGTAATCTCGTTAGGTAGACACGGTTGATCATGGGGGGGGGGTGATTGTAATAATTAGCGCGCTTTAGGGGGGATGTCAATGGTTAATGGGAGGCTTCCCCAGAGGCAGGCGATGGCAACACAAGCAAACAATAACACTAACTACTCTTATCTTGCTCTGTCTAGCTCTGTTTGAGAGACAACTACAAGCCTCTCATTAGTCTAAAACTCACTTAGTCCTGCGCTTCCTCGTAGAACGCTTGCCCCGAATAAATTTATCAAATATAGGCTTGCCAAAAAATACAACAGCCGCAGATAACGCAACAGACAACGCAACCGCTAAAACTAAATCAAACGCAACAGGAGCTCCAGAGCCAATCAAAGTACCAACATCAAAATTATCTCTAAGCGTCGAATACACAGGAGTCGATAAGCCAAGTCCACTCAATAAAACAACTACTATCTGCAATGCGCGGGGAGGGAGCTTCCTAACCTTATCTGCTGCCTGCAGGATAAAGTCTAAAAGCGAATGCAATACTTGCGCCAAAAAACGCGACGAAAGCCTGATAATCTTGTAGATAAAGTCAAGCATACGCTCAATAAAACCAAGCATGCGCTCAACAAAATTCGATATTCCTTTCCAACGCCGCGCCGATATCTCCGCATTAGTTATCCTCTTGCGCTCCGCTATACTCGCCTTCTGCTCGCGTTTCAGCATCGCCGCTAGGTGCTTGATAACGCTTTGCGGCTGGTTCATAGCTATCGCCTTCTCCAATGCCTTAATCAAAGCGCGAACAACATCCGAATAAGTCTCTTCTTTAACGCTAGCCGCCACAGTAGTCGTCTGCGTAGCATCCGCTTCCTTACTACCAAGTACCGACGTAGGTGCCGATGCAACCTGCTCAACCGTTATCGTACCACTAGGTGCCGCTGCAAGCGCCGCTGCAGTCTCCTCAACACTAGCCGTAAAAGCCACACCCTCGGCTGCTGCCGCCTTCTTCGCACTCCTCTCGCGCCTCAGCGCACTCGCCTTGCGCTCACGCCTGATAGACCTCGCAAAGTCATCCCTCTGCTTCCTTCGACGCTCCTCTATATCCGCCCTCTGCTCGCGTTCCAACATCGCAACTAAACGCTTCGTCTCATACGCAGGGTGCGGCTTTTCTAACTCTTGCAATAAGCCAAGCACTACAGACGACGAATGCTCAGCATACTCGTCGTGCCTCAACGCACCTTGCTTATCCCCGTCGGTCTTGCTAGCACTCACAAAAATAATCCTCCTCTACCACGCTGTACGAGCCCAGTAGGCTTCCTTATCCACACAACCTATAGTGGATAAAATACTAATACATGCTATCTATAAGAAAAAAATTGTCAATGTAATTAACCGTAAATATACAGCTGGAAAAACTATGCGCCGCTCGTAGCCAACAACAGCGACGCATTGCCACCAGAGGCAGTCGTGTCCTCGCTAACAACTCGTTGCGTAGACAAAAAACTAACATCGTCCTCTAAACTAAATAAAATACGCCTAGTACCAGAAAGCCGCGCCAAATGCGCACGATAAAGGCTACGGCTAGCACCATCTCCGTCAAATAGCGCCGCAGCGCACTCCGTAAGCATGCTCTCAGACTCGTTGTCTGATGAAGTTTGTAGCGAATCTCGTAGCGTCGCCTCGCTCCTAAACTCCAAATAGCCGTCTCCAACAATCTTCTGCAAACTCGATAAATCCTTTCCTATATCCAATGCTCCAGCTAATGTCCCAGCTAATGCCTCAGTCCCCTCAGCGCTACTAGCGCAATAGGCAACAGCTCGATTGCCAAACGCCAAGCAAGACAGCGTCTGCAAGAACAATACCTGCAAATTCGTAAACGAAAATCCATAAACTCGTGCCGAACCTCCACCACAGCCCAAGCACGCGATAACCCCGCGCTCAGCACTATATCGCTGGTTACGCTCGCCAGTCGTGCCACTCAATATGCCGTCCGCAGCGTAACCATCACTCGCTCGCGCAAGAATAAACTCCGCAAAAGAACGCATCGGCGTGCGCGATAAACTGCTAACCTGCTTCCATAAAATACGCAAGCGCGTAGGCGCATAGTGCAAATCTCGTGTGCCTAAATCCATGCCGCGAAATAATAAATCTCTGAAGACTCGACGCGAGCCCAAGCCTCGCAGAGTTACCAAGCCTTCATCGTCAAAAAGTCCAACCTTCGGCGATGCCAAGCCGCGCCACGAAGAAAGCCTGCGTAAAGAAAGTCTCGGACCAGAACTACTAAACAGAGCGCTACCCGACAACGCTCCATTACCAATACCAGCACCAGCACCAGCTCCAGCCATTCGCGAAAGACGCAGTAGTATGTCCCTGCAGCCAGCCTTCGGACCAGTGCCAGACGCTCCCTCGCCACCAAAAGGCTGGCAGCCGACTATCGCGCCTATCTGGTTGCGATTAACATATATATTCCCGCAACGCGAACGCGAAATAAAACTAGATACTCTATTCTCGATGCGTGAGTGGATACCTAGCGTCAAGCCAAAACCCATCGCGTTAATACGCTCAACCAACTCCTCTATCTCTTCTCCATCATAACTAACCGTATGTAGAACCGGTCCAAATACCTCGCGCGTCAAATAGCGCATGTCGTCCAAGTGGTAAATGCGCGGCGCAACCCAAAAACCTCGACCAGCACCATTGCTAATTCCTTTGCCAATACCCTTGCCAACACCTTTACCCTTCTCGCCTCTCGCCATACCACCAGCGCGCGCAAAATCAGGCAATTCCCCCGCAAACAACTCGCGTGCTTGCTTGCTCGCCGATAAATCACGACACCACTCGTCTATATTCTCCTTAGCGTCATTATCGATAACCGGTCCTAAATCGCTGCTCGCAAGCCACGGCAAGTCCAGCGAAAGCTCCCCACAAGCACCTACAAGCATCGCATGAACTCGCTCCTCAACCTCACGCTGCACAAAAAGTAGACGCAAAGAAGAGCATCGCTGACCACTACTCTGAAAAGCCGAAATCAATACATCCCTTACTACCTGTTCCGTCAATGCCGTCGAATCAACTATCATCGCGTTAATCCCTCCAGTCTCGGCTATAAATACCGCACGACCTTCACCAATGCCCGACAACTGTTCGTCTATCTTCTTCGCAGTCGAAGTCGAGCCCGTGAAGCAAACACCCTCCGCACGCGCTCGCGAGAGTAGTAGAGCTCCCACTCGCTCACCACTGCCATAAAGGCAGCTAAGAATACCCTTCGGCAAGCCAGCCATAGAAAACAAACTTAGCGCTAAACTCGCAATCAGCGGCGTTTGCTCCGCTGGTTTCGCAAGCACTACATTGCCACAAACAAGTGATGCCGCTATCTGACCCGTGAAAATCGCAAGCGGAAAGTTCCACGGCGAAATACATACTACCAAACCTAGTCCTACGCGACCTAGCCCAGCCCGCCTGCGAACAGCCTCAGCATCTCCAAAAATATCGCGCGCCTCCTGCGCGTAGTAACGACAAAAATCTACCGCCTCGCGCACCTCAGATACGCCATCAGGCAATGTCTTGCCTGCCTCGCGGGCAAGCAGCGCGACTAACTCGCCACTATGTTCTTCATACAAATCCGCAACGCGCTCCAATATACGCGCGCGCTCTTCAACAGCAAGCGAGCCCCAATCCTCTTCTGCCAATCGCGCATTACGGCAAGCGATCTCTATGTCTTCCTCTCTCGCCTCCATAACCCTACCTACCAACTCGCCATTCGCAGGCGAGTAGCACAAACGCTCAAAACCAGTAACTCCATTCTTAGCAGCACGACTATCTGTACGCTCCGTCGTACGTGCTATCTTGCCCTCGCCCGTACGTTCTGCCGTACGTCCTGTAGCATGTTCTGTTTTATGCTCTCCCGCCCCATCGCCTATGCAACAAGTCCCAACATACTCATTTGTCAAAAATGGCTCGACGCGCGCTAGCAAGTCCGCTTGGCTACTCGTATCGTTCAAATCCCAACCACGCGAATTACAACGCGGTGAAAAAAGCGCAGGCGGTAAAACAACGCTAGGATGCGAAACATCCTTACTCGCGCGTAACGCTCGCTCAGGATCGATAACAAGCTTGCTAAGGGATATTCCCTTATCCATCGCCTGATTGACAAACGAACTATTCGCTCCGTTCTCTAGCATGCGACGTACCAAATACGCCAATAAGTCCTCATGCTCACCGACCGGCGCATAAATCCTCGTGCCAACACCCGCTAAACCAGCGCAAGCACCTCCGTTAGCCGAAACACCTCCATAGCTCGCGCGCAAATCCTCGTGCAGCGTCGAGCCCATGCCATGTATACGCTGCAACTCAAAATTGCTACCAGCTGAAGCCCAACCTCCGCTACTCTCAGCATAAGCGAGAATAGCCGCCGCGCTATGCGCATTATGCGTTCCAAACTGCGGAAAAATACCAGCGCGCATCGATAAAAGCCTACGCGCGCACGCAAGATACGACAAATCCGTCGAGCATTTACGCGTATATACAGGATAGTTTGCCAAGCCTAGCGTCTGCGCGTGCTTTATCTCATAATCCCAATACGCTCCCTTAACAAGACGCACCGCTATGCGCCTCTGCAACCTATTCGCAAGACCATAGATAAAGTCTAAACTACGCAAGGCATTCGTACGGTACGCTTGTATTACTATACCAAAACCAGACCAACGAGTAGCCAAACCAGAAGACCCATCTAGCGGTTCGTCAACATTCAAATCCTCAATAACCGCCTCCAATATCGAAAGAAGCATATCCGAGCGCGTCGCCTCCTCAGCGTCTATCGTCAAGGGGATGTTCGCAGACCTAGCCTTGCGCGCCAAAAAAACTATGCGCTCAACAAGCTCTTCCATAACGCGAGATTTCTTAACATACTCGTAGCGCGAATGCAGCGCCGATAACTTAACCGATATGCCATCGTTCTCGTGCGTATCTCCCGCTTGCGAAAACTCGCTCAAAGTATCTAGCGCACGTACATACGAATCTAAGTACGTACGCGCATCAGAATCGCAACGCGCAGACTCACCCAGCATGTCAAATGAAAATCTATAGCCTCGAGAACGCAACGAAGCCGAACGACGCAGCGCCTTCGTCATCGTCTCTCCCAAAACAAACTGACCACCCAAAAGCGACATCGCGCGACCAATCGCCGTACGCACAACAGGCTCGCCCAAACGCTTAAGCAAGCGCCGCATCGAAATAACTACCCCGCGCTCATCCCCAAAGTCACGCAGAAGACGACCGCTGAAAAATAAACTCCAGTGCGACGCGCTCATAAGTAGCGAGCTATTGCTACTTCCTCTGCCCCAAGCAACTCCAACAATCTTATCCCGTATCAGCGCATCCAAACTCGGTGCATCAGGCGTGCGTAAATACGCCTCCGCCAAGCACATCAACGCCGTACCCTCGCGACTCGAAAAACTATACTCTGACAAAAACTGCTGCATTACTCCACTGCTCGCAGCGCGCACGCCACGCGCAAACCTACGCGCCTCCCTCGTAATCTTAGCACGCAGTAAAGCACCTCCAGCATGCAAGCGCAGCAACTCCTCTACGCACTCTTCCTCGTTACGACGCTCGCGCGTCAGCCCACGCAATCTCTCAATATCCGTGCGCTCAATATCCGTAAGCCAACGCTCGTCTAAATATGCCAACTATCCTCCACAAAATCAAACTCGCAAAACCTCTTCTACAGTAGCATCCCTGCTACTTGAAAAAAAGTGCCTAGCTCTTATCGCCGCCGCAAACCGCGCCGCGCCTTTCTCGGCTCTGAACCAGCCACATCAATATCAGCACCAACCTTCTTAACCTCACCCATGATCTTCTCTATATCATCAACGCTCGGCGGCGTCCCATATACTATCTCGCTAACCTCTTGCCCCCCCAAGCGCGCCCCCATGCACGCAACATGGCTAGAACCGCTACCGCAACAACAGCCAATAACCCCCGCTCCCAATGCGCGCGCAAGCTCCGCGTAATCTCCCATCGTAGACTCGCTACCACTATAACGGAACGCTCCATCCTGCCATTGCGGAACTCCGCAATTACCCTTAACTAACGCAACCAAGCCGCGTGCAATAACTCGTTCCTCATTGCCAGCAGCGCTCATCGCAGAAACCATTCGCTTCAGCGACACAAGCGTGTCACCCGCAGCCAAACCACAATTCAAACCAAAACCCCAAGGACGCAAATCTCCCATAGCATCTTCGTCCAAAATAAACGATACCAACGCCTCAGGCGATACCCCCATCATCGTCTTGCCAGCCGTGTCAAACGATAGCGTCGCAGAATACGGCAAGCCAGTCCTATGCGCCGCTCGCAACGCAGCACGCATCTCAAGCAAATCCATCTGCGTCTCTATCCAAAGCATGTCCGCTCCACTAGAAGCCAATGCCGCAGCTTGCGCATAGTAAATATCCTCCATCTCACTCTCGCTCAATTCCCCAAGCGGCAAAAGCAACTGACCCGTAGGACCCATCGAACCCGCAATATAAACATCACCTTTACGAGAACTAGAATCTATCGCCCTTCTAGCACAGGAAACCGCAGCCGCGTTAAGCTCAACCAGCTCCTCCGCACCAGAATGCATCGCCAAGCGCGGCGCAGTACCACCAAAAGAATTCGTCAATATAATATCGCTACCAGCAGAAATATACGAGCCATGAATCGATATAACCTCGTCCGCATGGTCACGATTCCAACGCTCCGGCAGACCTCCCGCCTCTAAACCACTCGCCATAAGACGCGTGCCCATCGCTCCGTCCGCTAATAAGTAGCCTCGTTCCGAAAAACGCAACTTCAACGCGCTCGGTAAATCGTTACGCAATTCCTTCCGCAACTCTCTATGCAAGCCAACAACCATGCTCGCTAATCTAAAACGGGCAAATCAATAAGTCAATCTCAACAAAGTAAAACCAATCCCGCCACTAACCCTTATCAGCAACCCTCACCCAGCCCTTACGCAAGTAACTCTTAACTACTATCTTCTTCGCAGAAAAAGCATAAGTCACATGCAAAACCCCAAGCGAATAACCAAAAAAACTATCGCCAAACTCAATAAATCCCATTTCCGAAATACGAATACCAATCATAAATAACACCGCAAAAATAAACGCATAAGAAAAAAAGTGCCGCCAGATACCCATATACG
This sequence comes from Alphaproteobacteria bacterium, assembly GCA_014238535.1. Classification (GTDB taxonomy): domain Bacteria; phylum Pseudomonadota; class Alphaproteobacteria; order JABAAW01; family JABAAW01; genus JABAAW01. The sequence goes on along the minus strand of JABAAW010000018.1, from coordinate 934 downwards.
CAAAATATAAAATACCGAAAATCGTCGCAAAAAATCGTACCCTATCTCTTATTATCTTAACATCATCGGTTTGTGGATTTTTAAGAATAACCATAGTAATCTGACCTCATAACATATCATTCTCTAACGCACTAGCAGAGTAATACAACTTAAAAGCCGTAAGCTAGTCGTATGCATGTCTAACAAAATAGTCTAACAAATAGTAGATAGTCAATAGTAATTCTATGATAGAAACTCTACCCTTCGTAATGGGGCTTTTCATAAGTTTCTTGCTCGGTGCAATCTGCGCAGGTGCGTTCGCAAGTCTACGCACACGCGATAAAAAACACATCGAGGCTAACTTAGCACAAAACTCACGCGATAAAATCGACGCGATGCTACAGCCATTCCGCCAACAAATAATCTCGCTCGCACAGGATGTCAAAGAATCCTCGCGCTCGCAAATCGATCTAAAGGGGCAACTGCAGCAGATGAGCATCGGCTATCAGCAAGTCTCGCAGCAAGCAGAAAACCTCACCAAAGCACTAAAGGGCGAGCCACAAGCGCGCGGAAGGTGGGGCGAAATGATGCTCGAAAAAGTGCTCGAAAGCTCCGGCTTGCGCGAAGGCGAAGAGTATCGTCTGCAAGAAACCATAACCGATCGCGAAACCGATAGGCGATACAGACCAGACGCGATCATAAGCATGCCCGCAAATAGAGAAGTCTTCATCGACGCTAAAACCTCGCTCGTCGATTACGAAAAGTTTTCCTCAAGCAAGGAGCAAGACGCGCTCGAAAACTTCCTGCGAAGTCTACGCGCGCGCGTAAAAGAACTAGGCGATAAAGACTATGCAAGCATACACAGCACAAGCGACACAGCGCATACAAAAAAACTAGACTATGTACTGATGTTCGTGCCGATCGAATCCGCATTATCGCTCGCGCTCGAAAAGGA
>JABAAW010000017.1:26327-26586 GCA_014238535.1 Alphaproteobacteria bacterium | reverse complement strand
CGCTTGCGCAATAGTTATCGTGTTTGCGATATTCCCTTCTATCAAATTGAAGGCGGCTTTTTTGCCAAGTCGATATATGCAAGCGAGACTATAAATGGCAAAGAAGCCATCTAATAGAACGAACTTTATATTTGTCACAGGCGGAGTTGTCTCGTCGTTAGGAAAGGGTGTATCGGCAGCAGCGATTGCCTCGCTACTACAAGCGCACGGCTATAAGACGAGGATACGCAAGCTTGATCCGTATTTGAACATCGATCCT
>JABAAW010000017.1:0-26317 GCA_014238535.1 Alphaproteobacteria bacterium | reverse complement strand
TACGAGCACGGCGAGGTGTTTGTCACAGACGATGGAACAGAGACGGACCTAGATTTAGGGCACTACGAGCGTTTTACGGATGTAGAGACGACGAAACACGACAACATCACGACGGGGCAGATATACGAGAAGCTGCTGAGAGAAGAGAGGCAGGGTGGCAAGAGGACCTTGGGGCGAACGATGCAAATCGTACCGCATGTGACGAACGCGATTAAAGAATTCATCACGGCTGAACTAAAGGACGAGGACTTCCTATTTTGCGAGATAGGTGGGACAGTAGGGGATATAGAAAGCCTACCGTTTTTAGAGGCGATAAGGCAACTTGGCTTCGATTTAGGTCACGCTAAAGTATTTCACATCCACATGACATTGTTGCCGTACTTGAAGGCAGCAGGTGAGTATAAGACGAAGCCGACACAGCATTCGGTTAAGGAGCTGCTTTCGCTTGGCATCCAACCGGATATGCTTATCTGCCGCGCTGAGAACGCATTTCCGGACAAGGAGCGGGAGAAGATATCGCAATTTTGTAATGTAGCGCAGGCGGATGTTATCTGTGCGCCAGACCTCGAATCGATATACGAGATACCGCTCCGCTATAAAGAGCAGAAGATAGATCTACGCATCTTGAAGCATTTTGCAATGACCCAGCAAACTAAGAAGTCTGAGGAGGTGAATAAGAAGTGGAGCAAGATTATAAATACTACTAAGAATACGAGCAAAAGCACTAATATAATAGTTGTTGGAAAATATTTTGGTGAGCATAATACTGAGTATAAAGACTCGTACATGTCGCTGATGGAAGCGTTGCGCCACGGAGGCATAGAGAACGATATAGATGTTAATATTTCTTGGCTTGGTGCGGAGAAATTAGAATCGGCGGAATTTCCAGCTGAGTTTTTTGAGAACACGAGCGGTATTGTTATCCCCGGAGGTTTTGGTGTGCGAGGAAGCGAGGGCAAGATAGAGACGATCAGGTTTGCGCGTGAGAAGAAGGTACCGTTTTTAGGCATCTGCTTTGGCATGCAACTAGCTGCGATAGAATATGCGCGTAATGTGCTCGGGATAAAGAAAGCTAGCTCGACAGAATTTTTATTGAATGGCAAGGATGATTGCGAAGCGATTGTTTGTCGTATGGAAGAGTGGATTAAAGCTCAAGGTATAGAGCGTCGTTCCTTGAATGGAGATTTAGGAGGCAGTATGCGCTTAGGTGGCTACCCGTGTGAGATTATGGGAAAAGATACTCTCGCCTACGATATCTATAAAAACTGCGATAGTATCGGGGAAGGTAATATGATACGCGAGCGTCATAGGCATCGTTATGAGATAAACTTGAATTACCGCGAAAGGCTTGAGCAACGCGGTATGGTATTTTCAGGCTTGGCTACAGAGGCTAGCATGTATGGTAAAGCTATCAGCGAGCAGGGTATTTTTTTTGATATACCGCGCTTGCCTGAGATTCTGGAAATACCGAATCATCCTTGGTTTCTGGGAGTGCAATTCCACCCTGAGTTGCAATCGCGTCCGTTTAAGGCGCATCCTATATTTACGCACTTTGTGCGAGCGACGAGCAAGCATGGTCTTCTCGTATGAGTGCTATTAGTGAGAGCGATAAGCTACCTGCGGATTTTCAGGCAAACAACCGCATAGCGATAATTGATTTTGGTAGTCAAGTCACGCAATTGATAGCGCGGCGTTTGCGTAATATAGGAGTATATGCAGAAGTTTTTGTCTACGATAGCAATGAGTATGATCGTGTAAAGAACTTTTCAGCGAACGGAATTATCTTTTCTGGTGGTCCGCAGCGTCTTGGCTCGAATGCATCTGATTCAAAAAAATCTGGTCCTCCAGAGAAAATTTCGTTTCGGTTTGATGACAGGTTGTTTGAATTGGGTTTGCCGATCCTTGGTATTTGTTTAGGCGAGCAGATATTGTGCTCGCGTTTAGGCGGCGAGGTAGTGAGTAGTCGTGACAGCGAATACGGACCTGCGGAGTTAGAAATCACTGATTACTGCGACTTATTTGATAAAAAAGCTGATTCATCGTCTTCTTGGCGAGTAGGTTCTAGTGTTCCAGTCTGGATGAGTCACACGGACAAGATATTGAGCATCCCTCCTGGCTTTAAATCTGTTGCTCGCACTTCACGCTCTTCTCATGCGATCATTACGGATCCGAAACGAAAAATATACGGTTTACAGTTCCACCCAGAAGTCTCCCACACCTGTGGTGGTGAGCTGCTGTTAAAAAATTTTGTTCGACGTGTGTGCCGATGTATAGGACAATGGCAAGCGCAAAATGCTATTGATAAAGCCTTGGATGATATCCGTAGTAAAGTAGGAGAAGGTCGTGTGCTTTGTGCGTTATCTGGAGGAGTAGATTCTGCTGTTGCTGGTTTGTTGATTAATCGTGCTCTTGGTGATCATTTTTATGGTGCTTTCATCGATAATGGCTTGTTACGCGAAGGTGAAAGCGAGATGATCGAACTTGCGCTACGCCCTTATTTCGGTAACAATTTGCAATGCTTTGATGAAAGCGAAAGGTTTATTGATGCCTTACTGGGGGTTTCTGACCCAGAGGAGAAACGCAAGAAAATTGGTGAAGTTTTTATTCAGTGCTTTGAGGAAATTGCACAAAATCTTCAAGAATCATTTGGGAAAATAGAATTTTTAGGGCAGGGAACATTGTACCCTGATGTAATTGAGTCTTTACCGCCCGTAGTTGGTGGAGTATCGCAGAAAATTAAATCTCACCATAACGTGGGAGGATTACCAGAAGTTATGTCCATGGATCTTGTTGAACCCTTGCGTTTTTTATTTAAAGACGAAGTTCGTGTAATTGGACATAAACTTGGATTAGATGCTAATTTTATATCACGCCACCCCTTCCCGGGTCCTGGTTTAGCTGTACGTATTCCTGGAGAAGTGACAGCAGAGAAATGCGCTATTTTGCGTAAAGCCGATAAAGTTTTTATTGAATCTTTGCAACATGGAGGGCTGTATAAGGATATTTGGCAAGCTTTCGCTGTTTTACTGCCGACTAAAAGCGTCGGGGTTATGGGGGATGTTAGAAGCTATGGCTACTGCTGCTTATTGCGCGCGGTTATCTCTGATGATGGAATGACAGCACAACCTTATGCATTCAAACCTGAATTTTTAGCTCATGTTGCATCAAAAATTGTAAATGAGGTTGAAGGCGTTAATCGTGTTCTTTATGATTGCTCTGGAAAGCCACCTGCTACGATAGAGTGGGAGTGATTTTTTATATTATTATTATGTAGAATTTTTTTATTGAATTAAAACTTTAGATTTTTTGTAAGTCTAGGTTAAAATGTAAGAAAGTTAGTAAATTATAGCAGATAAAATTATATACAAATGATTAAAAAAATTTTCAATTTTGTAAATTCTACCCTTGCAGAGAGTTTCTTTATAAAACGCTGTGGTGCCCCGTTGTCAATAGTGTTTTTGTATTTTCTTCATAGAGGCCGCTTTCTTTGTAAAGATTACCGCTTTGCTGTTAAAAAAAATTATTCAATTTTAAACAAATACAGAAAAGAATCTAATAAACTTGATGTTACACATGACTGGTTTACACACTGTATTCCATATTGGGTGAAAACAATTGAAAAGTATCTTAAACCTTACGGTAATTTAAACGCATTAGAGATTGGTTCATTTGAGGGACGAAGCGCGCATTTTCTATGCTGGTACAGTGATAAGACTAACTTGATTTGCGTTGATACTTGGCAAGGTTCAGATGAACATAAAGGAACTGATTATGTTGTTGCCATAGAGAAGCGTTTCGATTATAACGTTAGGGAATTTAGATCCCGTATAAAAAAATTCAAAGGAACTTCGATTTCTTATTTTTTAAGTGTAGAATCTCAAAAAAGCCAGTATGATTTTATATATATTGATGGTTCTCATCAATCGGACGATGTGATGATTGATGCAATTATATGTTTTAAATTACTGAAGGTTGGAGGGATTATGATTTTTGATGACTTCTTATGGAAGTATTATGAATATCATAAGGATAATCCTTGTTCTGCAATTTCTGCATTCTTGACTCTAAAAAAATCTGAACTTCGGATTATCCATCTTGGATGTCAGGTACACATACAAAAAACAAACAATTTTTGCGTATAAACTAAATTTAGCACCTTATAACGTGTAATTTTCAATGTAATAATTGTGCATGTAATTATGATTTACTGGTTTTTTGTAGGTATTATTAATATTGAAAATACAGATTAGCATTTATAAATAATTTATAAAAAAAATATTACTAGCATATGGTAAAAAGAAGTAATTTAAAATTTGATAAATTTAATAAAATAAATAACTTGATAAGAAAAATATAGTGTTTTCTAATATAGTGTTTTCTATTGTTGAGCTGAGTACTGAATTTAGCTCTACTATCAGAAATATTATTGAAATGATGCGTGAAAAAGATTATTTAGGTGTTAAAAGCTTGATCCAGGTTTACTCAAAAAAATTTTTTCACTGGTGCTAGAAACACGGCCTAGAATTTTATTGCGATGCGGATAACGACCAAATCGTTCAATAATTACCCGGTGGCGGTATTCGAAATCTAATGTTGTTGATAAACTGTTATCCTCATTAGCAAGAGATTCGAACAAAGGAACAGCTAAGTTGTGTATTAACAGAGATTCACTATGCATATAAGGCATATAAAGAAACATTCTTTTAGATGGGGGTAGTTTCTTGTCTAGACCTAGTAAAACTGCTTCTTGCGCTAAACACAACGCCATACCATCTTGTGCAAAAGATAAAGGTTTACCTCTAAAAATATTACGTGAAAATTGATCTAAAATTATAATTTCTGCTAAACGCCCTTCAGCAGAAATACGCCAAGAGAATAGTTCGCCATGCGAGGCCTCTTGATGCAATGCAGAAAAACGCTTCCTCATTTCTGTGTCACGTGATAAATTGACTTCAAAATGCTGTTTTCCAACTAATTCTTCAAACCAAAAGCGTAGAACGTGAGAAATTTTATTTGAAGTATCTATTTTCATAATCATAATGCAGTTCCTCTAAAGTAAAACTATGGATAGTTAATACCTTGATTGTATACCATCCGATTCCATATTGCGTATTACCTCACTATAATAAATGCATAGCCCTGCAACAACTGAAACTTAATCACGTAATGCACGAAATACTATTTGAATTTATACGTCAAGGGAAACATGTTAAGGTTAGTGCTATTGACCCAGAAACATTAACCGAAGCTATCATAATAGGGGATGTAAGGCAAAATCGCTCATTGCTCAAATCTATAGCAATAAAAAAGCTACGCTACATCATCAGCAAACCCAAGATGAGATGACACGCTCAAGCAAAGAAGGTGGATGTGCTTCCTCATCACCACTCTACAAATTCATATTTTTTATATTGGTAAGTAACTATACGACTTCATCTTGGGCATCGCGCTAAGCAAGAAAAAATGAGGTTAAATTCCTATTTTTTACAATGTTTATGTTCGCACCAATTTGAAGTAATAATTTAACTACTGCAGTGTGTCCCTACGCAGATGCGTACTGTAAGGGCAAAAAATCAAAATTATTTTGAACACATTTACCAACCTAATAATGTGATGCGAAGAGGTTTGTAAATTCACTATGAGAAGGTATTTGCTCTGCTTTTAAAAATAGTAAGCGCGCAACAATAATTGCTCGACCATGACGTGTTGCAAGATGCAGTGGAGTAGTACCATTCTTTTTACCTATAATCCGATTGGTGATGTTCAGATGCCCATACTGTATCGCTAAGTGTAGAGGCGTCACACCTCCAAATCACCTAAAAAAAATTCTGAACAAACCGGCATTAATTAAAATATTAACTAGTTATAAGTTATCGTAGTAACCCTAACCCGTAAGATGTAAAACAGTTCAGTTTAACTCCATACTCATTGAGTAAGAACTCTGCTATTTCTAGATTACCAGTCGAAACAGCAGTATGCATACATAGGTAACATTCCGTAGCTGTCTTGCTTTGCTAGAAGGTATCGCCACCATTAAACAATAGCTGCCGCGTAGCATCGATATTTCGGAAGCAGATTGCACCATGAAAAGGGTAGCCATCATTTATGGGCTTGGGCAAACGCCAAAGTCCCCAAGCTATGAATAGCAATCACGAAGCAAAAAAGCTAAGTAAGGAATTCTCTAGCCACACACAAAGAACTCATCACAAACCCACACCGTATAAAAACAGCAGTACAGCTAAATTAAAATAATTAAAAGTAAGTAGGGCTTTAGCGAAGTAACAACAAAACTTGATCATGCCCCAAATCTTTAGCTATGTCCTGAGCTGTTTTGTTTTCTCCGTTTTTCAAATCTTTATCTGCCCCAGCAGATAGCAAGCGTTCAACATTCTCTTTACGACCCTCTTGTGCTGCGTAGTGTAACGGAGTATTTCCAAGAGAATCACGTTTGTTGACATCTCCAATAGCGACCTTTAACAAAGGATTCAAAATACTGTTGTCGTCAACTTTAGCAGCGTGATGCAATGGTAACATTCCCATTTTGTTTTTCGCGTGAGGGTCTACACCAATCTGCAAAAAACGTTTAATAACGCTACCATGACCATTAGCGACAGCGATTAACAGTGGGGTCATCTCCTCGTTGTCTCTTGCCTCTAATTTTATTAATTTTTCCGCGACAAGCAAATCAATGATACTTCCGTGCCCATCGCGCGCTGCAAGAAAAAGCGGAGTCATGCCTGATGTATTTGTAGCATTTACATCTGCATCACTCCCTAGTAAAAGCTCTACGACTTCCTCATGCCCCCCCAAAGATGCATAATGCAACGGGGTTAAACCATAATTGTTCCTAGCTTCTATATCTGCATTCTTCTTAATCAAATTTGATGCCAAAAGAGCTCTACCGTACTGAGCTGCTAAGTGTAATGGAGTCGTCTTATTTTTGTCTGTTCTATGGACATTCTTACCCATCATCGAAATCAGACTGTTAGCAATTCTAAGACGCCCGTATTGAATAGCTAAATGTAAAGGTAGTGTGCCATTCTTATCTCCTGCGAAAACATTCGCTTCTTTCGATAGTAATAAATCAACCAACTTGACATTACCTGAGGCAACAGCTAAATGCAACGGCGTTCGGCCGCGAAGAATCCAACCATAGTCACCACCAGGCATTGTGTTCGGATTCGCTCCGTAACGCTCTATTAGAATACTAGCAATCTCTAAGTTTGCTGTTGAGCTAGCATAATGTAAAGCAAGCATTCCGAAATCGTCAGCCTGAAGTACTGCTTCGGCCCCCATTGCGGACAGTAATCGGTTAACCTCCGGAACATCAGATTGACGGATAGCCTTGTGCAAAGGAAAGTCTTGATTTCCGTCCTGCGCTTGTGCAATAGGCAAAAATACCGACGCAGATAAAAAAGCACAGAAAATTATGCACAAAAAGCCACCATACCATGACTTACTGCTATTCACTTCTACACGAAATTTATAGTTTATAAATCTATTGTGGTTATTCATTTCACCTCCCATAGAAAAATACAAAACCATACGCTAGAGTGACATGCTTGCGTAGTTGAGAGATAAAGTCAAGAAAATAAAAAATAAAATGAAAAAATTATATAGAACATGTGTAGGACACGTGCATTTCAGCTTAAATTTAAGATTATGTGTTGTTTCACTGTTGCTTCTTACAGTATAATCGTTTTAGAATTGCTTATAAACTGTTTATATCGGATTACGATTTTGATGAACAAAAGAGTCTTGCTAGCAGGCTAGATTGGTTAATTGTTTGTTTACAAATTGCTGTTTTGCTTATGCCATTTTATTTAACCTTAAAGTACCTCAACGAGAAAAATTACATGCTATCTGCTTCCTCATTTACTCCGACAATTGGTCTTCGAGCATTAGGATGGCTATCTACAAGCCGAAGCCAATTATCTTCTACAATTACCTACTTGATAGCTGGAGTAGTTCCTTCACTATTAGTTTTTCCTGCGCGAGCACAAAATGCGGCTGGCGGAGGAGGGTCTCTATTACAGGGCATAATGCCTTTAGTGCTGATTTTCGTTGTAATGTATTTTTTACTTATACGCCCTCAACAGAAACGCCAGAAACAGCATCGTGAACTCGTCTCGCAGCTTAAACGCGGCGATAAAGTGTTAACTAGTGGCGGGCTTTACGCTAGTGTTATCCGCTCCATTGATGAGCGTGATATAGAAGTGGAACTCGCAGGTAAACTACGTGTGAAAATGTTACGAACAAGTGTTATTGAGCTAGTTAGTCCAACGTTAAATTCTAAAAATACTAAATAGCCAGGCAATATAAAGTAAAAACTAAATATATATGAAGTCTGAAGTAAGGCTGGCTCTTAATGTTGTTTTATCCTTTGTGGAAACGGATAGTGATTTTTGTGGTGTTGTCGCTTGGTTTTCTTATCGCTAGTGGTAATTTCTTATCGGAACGGCAAAGCACTGCGATGCCAGTGGCTTTGAGGGCTCTGTTTCACAAGGTTGTCTTAGGTCTTGACTTGGAAGGCGGCATTCACATACTTTTGCAGATTGAACGTCAAAAAGTATGGGAAGAAAGGCTAGAGGATTACCTACTTGCTCTACGTGGAATGATTCGCGAAAATGATTTCAGGTTACAAAATCCTCCTAGATTGATAAGTGATACAAAAAAGCTTCATCATTCTATCTTGATCACATCACGAAAAGGGGAAGGGGAACGATTGTTAAGAATTTTAAATCCCTTTGCACATAGTTATAATCTAATTTTGCAAAAACGATCTGCTGATTCTTTTGACCTGATGTTAAGCGATAAAGTGCGAGCTGAACTTATCTCAAGTGCCTTGCAACATACGATAGAGATTCTGCGTCGTCGCATAGATGAAAGCGGAACGCGCGAGCCTCTGATACAAAGACAAGGGGAATCTCGAGTGTTGGTAGAGATCCCTGGCGTAAAAGATCCAGAGCAAGTAAAAAATCTTTTGGGTAAAACTGCAAAACTGACTTTCCATTTATTAGACAAACGCGTCTCCAGCGGAGTTGGGATTGTGTATCCTGATTCAGTTAGGTTACCTTCGTATGAGATTGGTGCTGATGGCAAACCTACCAGCTATTATGTATTGCGCAAACGTGTCTACGTTGGCGGTGAGCATTTACTGGATGCTCAAACTGTATTTGAAAATAATCTCCCAGCTGTAAGTTTTCGTTTCGATGCTGCAGGTGCTAGGCGTTTCGGCAAGGTCACTAAGGAGCATGAGGGAGATATTCTTGCTATCGTTCTAGACGATGAAGTCATAAGTGCTCCGCGTATTCAATCAGCTATTTTGGGTGGTAGCGGTATCATATCAGGTGATTTTTCTGTAGATGAAGCGAACGAACTAGCTTTGCTTTTACGTGCTGGTGCCTTGCCAGTGCCTCTAAAAGTAATTGAAGAGCGTACTGTAGGACCTGGCTTGGGAAGGGATTCTGTAAAAGCAGGTAAGCGGGCTGCACTAGTTGCAATGCTATTGGTTGTTTGTTTTATGATTTTGCGCTATAAATTATTTGGTTTTTTTGCTGCAGTGGCACTATTGGCAAATATCATTTTGATTGTCGCAAGTCTTTCTATTATTGGTGCTACCTTAACTTTGCCAGGTATCGCAGGTATAGTATTAACCACAGGTATGGCAGTTGATGCTAACGTCCTCATTTTTGAGCGTATCTGTGAAGAAAGCAAGATGATGGGAGGAGCATTAATCTCTAGCATAGAAGCGGGTTACAAACGAGCTATAGTAACGATACTTGATAGCAACATTACAACTCTAATTGCAGCTGTAATCTTATTTGCCTTCGGTTCAGGACCAATTCGAGGTTTCGCCGTAACTCTTTCTCTGGGTATTGCTACCTCGATGTTCACAGCAATAATGCTAACTCGTGTGCTTATTGTTTGGTGGTTACGTTCCTCTTCATCATCTCGGCGATTGCCAATTTGATAGTATGAATCTAAAACACAGGAATTCTACCCAACGGCCGTTACTAGGGCTTGCTTGTGAGGGCATACGCTTACCTTTCATGCGATGGAGTAATGGTTTGCTAATCGCCTCATTTTGTTTTGTGCTGCTATCTATTATTCTTATTGGCTGGCGAGGAATCAATTTCGGTATAGATTTTCGAGGTGGTTTGCTTGTTGAGTTTGAAACTGCTACTCCTCCAGATTTAAATGAATTACGCCAAAAATTACGCAACGTTACTGATGGTAATATACTACTGCAAGAATTTGATTCTAATAGGACTTTTCTTTTGCGTGTGCAAAAACCGCGATTAGAGGATGGTAATGTTACGGATCCGCAGAATATGATTGATAGCATCAAGAATACGTTGGAGCAAACTACTATAATCGTGACAGAATATAGGCGCGTCGAGACAGTAGGTCCTGCTGTAGGAAATGAGCTAAGACGCGCCGCAATAATTGCTGTTGCTCTAGCATTGATTGGGATCATGGGGTACATTTGGTTACGCTTTGAATGGCAATTTGCTGTTTCCGCTGTTTTGTCATTGTTGCATGATATGGTTACCACATTAGGTTTTTTCTCGCTGTTGCAGCTAGAATTCACTTTGCCAAGCGTTGCGGCACTTTTGGCAATTGCTGGTTATTCTATCAATGACACTGTTGTCATATTCGACCGTATTCGCGAAAACAGGCGGAAGTATAAAAGATTAGAGATTTTTCCATTGTTAGATTTGTCGCTGAACCAGACGCTTTCGCGAACATTGTTAACCTCCGTTACTACTTTATTAGCCATAGCGGCTTTGGTGTTTTTTGGCGGTTCGGTTATGTATGGTTTTTCACTTGCTTTAGGTTGGGGGGTTTTGGTTGGTACTTACTCTTCTATCGGGCTTGCTGCTCCACTTCTTGTTACTTTTGGTTGTAAGAGCAGAGCGGGCAGCTATGACGAGTGAAAATGAACTTTGTCCACTCAAAATATAAAATAAAAAAGAAAAAGAGTATTGGTATATGCTAACATTCCAGAATTAATCTGCCTTCGCTGTGTTTATAAACTCCAAGCGAGTTTTAATTTGGTGAATAGATCCTAATTCATACATTGCATTGCATTTTGGCACACGCAATTTATTGTTAAAGGAAACTGTTGGACTTGGGCAAGTTGACAGTACTAACATTGGCGGTAATTTGTTTATGCTACACGTCAGGGCAGAATTTTGAATATTAGAAGATGAAGCAGATAGTTTAAAGAGCGAGCCTGCAGCCTTTACTGTTGTTTTCCATAATATAAATTATGCGCCTGAAATTAATGTTTAGATGGTCGGAAATTGGCTACTGTGTAAGATGTTGTAATCAACATACAAGTAGCCCACTAATTCTAGAGAAATACATATACCCTGCCTGTATTTAATTATCAGGAGGCTTTGATAAATTGTAGTAAAAAAATCGCTAAAATTCTGCTTCAAATTGCAAAAAATCATGAGCAGGACGGATGTGCACTGGTAGTTCTGTGCAAAGTTCGTTGTAGTCCATAGTACCGTTCATGTGAGTCAAATATGTCATATGAACCCCACCAAGCTGTTCCACCCAAGAGATCACAAGCTCTAGATGCGCGTGTGTTGGGTGTTGCTCTCTTCGCAGGCAACCGACAACCCACCAGCGTATTCCTTTTAGTGCCGTATAAGCTTGCTTAGAAATATTAATAAAATCGGTAGTGTAAGCGAAATCACCAATACGGAAGCCCAACACTTGTGTATTAAAGCCATGGTCAAGTGCAATTGGTATAATTATGGGAGTAAGAACTTTATTGCTATCCAAAGGGTAAAAAGATTTGAATGGAATAATTTCATGTGGCTCAAGTATAGTCTGGTGTAAAGGGAAGCTGTGATTTGAGCTAAAAATATAGCCGAAACGTCGAACAAGATTCGTAATAGTTATGTGGCTACCATAAGCTGGAATTGGGGATTTATCTCGCATCCATTTTAAATCATCTATCCCATGACAATGGTCGGCATGCTCGTGAGTATAAAGAATTGCATCAAGATGTTTTATTTGTGCTTGAAGTAGTTGTGTTCGGCAATCAGGAGAAGAGTCTATCAAAAGGTTACGGAGGAGCCTGTTTTCATTTGACGTTGTGTCAGGTGTTGCCCTCCTAATACTAGGAGATACAATTTCTTCCCATTGTATTAACATCGAGCAGCGCATGCGGTTGTTTTTCGGGTTTTTAGGGTCACAAAGACTCCAGCCAAAACCCAAAGATGGGACACCGGCAGAAGTGCCACATCCGAGTATTGTACAACGAAGCTTTGGCATAAATTAAATATTTTGACGGAACAGTGACATAAAATTAGTACTCGTGGCTACTGCTAGCTCGTGAAGTGATAATCCTTTTAAATTTGCTACATGACTTGCTGTCAAGTTTAGCATCGAAGGTTCGGAGTGAGAAGGGCGAGGTTTTTTAGCTACTGAGGAGTTGTCCTGAGGAGGTAAAAAAGGTGAATCCGTTTCTATAAGAAGAGAGGACAGTGGTATTTTTTTGACAATAGCACCAAGATTTTTAGCACTAGGGTAGGTAACTAATCCTGCAAATGATAGTGTGCAACATAACTCCAATGCAATTGAAGCAAGACGTTCGGAAGCTGCAAAGCAATGTAGAATACATGGATAGGGTTTGATCTTTTGTGTTTGAATTAATATACGTTCAAGTTCTAGGTCGGCATTGCGGTTATGGATTACAAGCGGGATCTGAGCCTCTTGTGCTGCGAATATATGATTATAAAAAGATTCTTGTTGTAAGTCCATCGGTGGGTTATCAGTGCGTGAGTAATCAAGACCACTTTCACCGAATGCGATAATGCGCTTTGGATTACTATGATGGGCTACAAGTAGCTGTTTAGTTGTAGGTGCTGTGATACCTTCTTTAAGACTTATGGGGTGTGTTCCTGCAGAGCAGAAAAGGCGGGGGCGGTAGTTTATTATTATTCCCCCTGCTCTTTTAATTGGAACCCTTATATGTTGTGATGGGTCTTGCGGTTGTGGGTCATAATTTTTGCAAATAGAAAGAAGAGTTGTTTCTTGTGATAGGTCAGTTGCTATAGTGAGAATAGCTTTGACATTAGCGTGGTACGCTCTTGCGAGAACACTTGCAAGTGGAGGTAGCTTATAATTGCTTTTAAATATCCTTTTAGAATTGTCAGGATTTTTCAAAAAAAAATCTAAATGACAATGTGAATCGATCAACTTAAAATCAGCTACCATGTCATAACTTTGCTGAAGAATATGAGGAAGGCATAATCTGCACGCCCGTAAAATGAAAGGTCTACTTTGTAAAAGATACTCTTTAGATTATGCCGCTACGTTAGGACTATTCTAATTATACTATACAGTAATTTAGTTATTCGGCACCTCTTTTTTGTTTAACCTAGGGAATATCGCTTGTATATCGCCTAACTCAGTACCCTCATGTAGTCTTTTGCCACGCGCGATAAAATGCCTATCACTATTATCTACTCCCAGCATGTCCAGTATACGACTCATAGATTCAGGCATGAAACATTGTAAGTCAATAGCTGCCATTCGTAAACAATCACACAAAATGAAAAGTACAGTACCAGCTCGTGTTTTCTTATTTTGCCTATCCTCATTACTTCCATCACTCAATAAAGCCCAAGGTGCTTCTTTCGTAATATATCTATTTGCCTCAGCTAAACAACCGAAGATACCCTCTAAGGCGCGGTGAAATAAACAAATATCCATCTTCTTTTTGAAATTCTCTTCCTCATCCTTGAAAATTTTCAACAAAGCTCTATCTTCGCTTGTAAATTCACCGCAAGAAGGTAGAACTCCATTCCAACCTCTTTTCACCAAAGTTAAAACGCGTAGACATAAATTTCCCAAACCGTTTGCCAAATCGTCGTTAGATCTACGCATAATTGCGCTATCTGAAAAATTTCCATCCTCGCCGAAAGGAACTTCTCTCAACATAAAATATCTCACGCGGTCTAACCCATAATTATCAATCAATTTTAAAGGATCAATTACATTTCCTATGGATTTCGAAATTTTCTCTCCATTATTGGTCCACCATCCATGAGCAAAAACACGTCGAGGTAATTCTAATCCGGCTGATAGTAACAGCGCAGGCCAATAAACCGCATGGAATCGAACAATATCTTTACCAATTATATGTAAATCTGCAGGCCAGTAATTAAATAACGAACTAGTATCGTTAGGGAAATTTAAGCCAGTTAAATAGTTTGTTAATGCTTCAACCCAAACATACATTATATGTCCATTGCGTTCTGGAACAGGAACACCCCACGAAAATGATGTACGTGAAACGCACAAATCCAATAAACCATTTTCGACAAAAGTACGTACCTCGTTCATACGTGTATTAGGTAATACGAAGTCAGGATGTGCATCATAATAAAATAGTAAAGAATCTCGGTATTTAGATAGACGGAAAAAAATACTTGGCTCTTTAACCCATTCAACTTCTGCTCCACTCAATGCAACACGGCGGCCTCCTTTTCCATCAACCAATTCCGAATCATCGTAATAACATTCGTCACGAACTGCATACCACCCCTCATATTGCTTATTATACAAATCGCCTCGTTTCTCCAATCTACGCCAAAAAGCTTGAGCACAAAGAAAATGACGTTTCTCACTCGTACGTACAAAATCATTGTATGTAATATTAAACCTATCTGCCATAGTACGAAAATTATTAGCGAAACGCTCGGTGAATGATTTAGTAGTTTCGCCTGCCTGTTTGGCAGATTTAGCGACTTTCTGTCCATGTTCGTCAGTGCCAGTTAACAGATAGCATGATAAACCTCTTAACCGCTGGTACCGTGCCATTACATCACTTGCAACACTAGTATAAGCATGACCTATGTGTGGTTTATCATTTACATAGTAAATTGGTGTTGTAATATAAAAATAATTTCTCACAATAAAAGTCTCAATGAACGTCGCATAATTCAGATAAAGCAAAACTTACTGCAGACATAAAATCTCCACCACGCGCAGAACGGCTAGCAAGTAAGTTAGGAATGCTAGAATGCCAAAGCTGTTGCCAAAAAGCTGCATTAGAGCTCGCAAGTATCTTGTACGCGTGCGCTGATAGCGATTCTAACAAAATTTCTATTTTAGAATCACCATAATTATATTTTTTTGTTAAACTAGCACGAATTGCACAAGATAAAAATTGCTGCCATAAAAAACGGAAAGCTTCACGCGCTACTGAATCCCCTGCCAGGATTTCCAGCAAAATTTCTGATTCACTTGTATTTTCGTTTATTATTTTTTGTCCATTGATCATATTTGCAGAGAGGATTTTACCAAACGCACTAATAAATTTCTCCCCACCAGCCTCATATAAAATTCTTGCGTAATAGAATGAGCCTGATGATAAACTCGCGACACGTTTTGCAATAGCGCAATTTGCTCCATGTTTTCGCAAAAATTTTATAATTGGTTCTACTCTTACAGGACGGAATGGTAGCAGTATGCAGCGTGAGCGCAGTGTTGCTGGAAGTGCTGAATTATCATGGCAAATCAAAAAAAGAGCAATTCCTCTGCCAGGCTCCTCAGCAATTTTCAGCAAAGCATTTAATGCCTCAAGATTCATGTGGTCAGCAGAATCCACAATTCCAACACGATAAATAGATGATACTGGTGTCTTGCGCAGAAAATTAACAAGACTGCGAACTTGGTCTAAAGTGAGTTCTTCCTCTTCTTTGGATGTTAGTGCCATAAAATCAGGATGGATGCCAGTTGCAACTTGTTGAAAAATACTTGTTGCTTGCTCGGTCAATAAATCACTAACTTCCCATTTAGACTCAACTTGCGATAGGCTCAACAAAAAACGTGTAGCAACGTATGCAAAAGATGCTTTACCCACACCACGAATACCGTGTAGCAACCAAGAGCGGGAATTAGACTCTTGTTGCCAAGATCGCAAGAAACTATGTTCAGCTTTACCTTGCCCATGTATCCTCGAAGTAAGATTCTGGGGAGGTAAGAATTCTTCTCTAGTTTCCAGAGATAGTGGTTGATTGGTTTTTATCATAATGTCTAGCTGTAAGTGGGTTTAATAAAAAATGGCGCACAACTTTTTTCTCTATTATCTCTGCGACTTGCCCTACACTTTTCCTAGCATCAATTATTGACCACAAAAATTGTTTACTGCGTGCATGCTCTAAAAAATTTGCACGTACACGTGCGAAAAAATTAGAGTCACGACATTCAAATGCATCTGTGCTTTTTACAATACCTTGTTTATTAATCGATATTCTTTGCAAGGCTTGCTCGTAAGGTAAATCGAGAAGTAGTCCTAAGTCTGGAATACACGGATGTTGGCTTTCATTATTATATAAATCTTTGGTATTGCTAACGGCTATGCTATGCAAAATTTCTAGTGTTTCGGTACAAGCTCCTCCTGCGCTCTGGTAAGCTAAACCAGAAAGTGAAAAACGGTCGCAGAGCACCCATAATCCTTTTTCTAAAGCTGGGGTGATAACCGAAAGTAAGTGATTTCGGCGAGCAGCATTAAATAACAATGCCTCGGTAACAGCATCCATGCTGTACTCTGTTCGTTGTAGTAGTAATGCACGTATCTTCTCAGCAAGAGGAGAGCCTCCAGGTTCGCGTGTTGCCAAACTAGCGATACCGTATTGTGTTATTAAACGCTCTTGCAAGATTTTCACCTGCAAGCTTTTCCCAGAGCCGTCTATACCATCAATGACAAGGAATTTGCCCTTACCTTTTTGCTTAAGCATTTATAATACCATCGAATGTGTATATACGCTATTAGCGTAGCACACGTAACTGGCTTTCGGTAAATCCAGCCTTGTTGAGAGTGTCAAGTAAGTTCTCGATATTTGTGTCATTATATTGTTGCAAAGGGCCAAGTAGTAATCTGGTAAGTTCTGGATTTGTTGCTGGTTTTTCAATTACCGGTAAACCCAATTGTAAAGGTTGAAGTCTTGCTCGGGCACGGGAGATAGATTGTTGTTCGCGGAATGCGCCTACCTGGGCGTACAATTTCCAATCAATAGCGTCATCAGCAGTATTTGTTGAACGTGATGCTACTGATTTTTTATAATTCTGCAGTTGAGGAGAGGTATCTGTGGTTAGGCGCAAAGTAGATTTCCTACCGTAGCTGAACAAAGTTGCTTTCCCTCCGCGTTTCATCTGGTCGGCCAGACGTTTACTTTCTTTGGGTAAAATTTGAACATGGACCAACGTAGTTCCTTGCCTCTCGTAACCTAAAACACGCGCACCTTGACGAGAAAGATCTATGATACGCCCTTTCGCAAAAGGTCCTCGATCATTAACTCGCAAACGTACTGAACGATTGTTTTGTAAATTTGTCACCAACACGTAAGATGGTAAAGGCAAGGTGCGATGGGCAGCGGTAAGAAAATTTTCATCAAATATTTCATTATTCGCAGTGCGGCGGTTATGAAATTTTGGTCCGTACCACGATGCAACTCCTGTTTCCTTATAACTGTAGTCTATCTGTGGGGTGTATGTTTTTCCTCTAATTTTGTAAGGGGTTCCAATTTTATAGATAGGGTCTCCCTTTACGACCTCGCGCTCCCGCATAACTCCGCGGTGTGTTTCTTTTAACAAAAGCGGTTGTGTACAACTCAATGTTAAAAGCAAAAGTGCAATAAACATCGGTAACAAACTTGACTTTGCCATGCAAGCGAATAACCTTTGCCTACTAATCATGCAAGTGTTCCCATAAAGATTCATACCAATACTTGATCATCGGATTGTTTTTGGTTATAAACCGATGCTACGTAGTGTTTTAGGTGAAGGGAAACCATCTGGTACAAGATCATGGAGTTTTTGGTAGCGACTTATAGCACGTCTAGTTTGTGTTCCTAATACTGCATCTATCACCCCTGCATTGAAGCCTAGTTCATTAAGACGTTGTTGTAATTTTTTTATATCTTTCGCACGCAAATTTTGTTCTGTAGTTTTTTTTAGTAAATCTGGTACCCCAAGCAAACGGTCTGCTAGAAGACCAACAGAAATAGCATATAAGTTAGAGTTATTCCAACGCAAGATGCTATTAAAATTTTGTGAAACAAGAAAAGCAGGTCCGCTTGCTCCTGCTGGTAGTAATAAGGTGCTTTCTCCTATTTCTGCAAGCCGAGAGTGTTGGCTCTTGTGTGCGTTCTTAATTCCCTTATTCCTCCAAAATTCACTATCATGCCAAGTTTGGATGTTATCGAAATTAAATGCTTCTGGCAAGAGCACCTCCAATCCCCAAGGATGGGCAGGATCCCAACGGCTACGCTCCAAGTAATTAGCTGCTGATGTTAAAGCATCGTCAACATTACTCCAAATATCTATTTTACCATCTCCGTTCCCATCTCGAGCATACTGCCAATAAGTTGTGGGAATAAATTGGACATGCCCCATTGCACCGGCCCACGAGCCAAGCATTTTTTGGACGTGAAAACCTTCGCGGTCAGCGATTTGTAATCCTGCTATAAATTGTTTGTGGAAAAAATTCCCGCGTCGCCCTTCTGCATTAAGGCTTGCCGTTGCGTGTAACACAGGGAAGTGGCCAGTGATATTTCCGTAATCGCTTTCGAGCCCCCATATAGAAATTAAAATCTCACTAGGTATACCATATTCTATCTCCAGGTATTGCAACAACTCATTATGCTTTTTGAGTAGACTCTTACCCAAAGTTATACGGCGATTGTTAATACGACGTGTTGTGTATAAATGTAGTGATTCTAGAGTTTCTGGTTGCTTTCTATCGAGTTCGATTACTTCTTCTAGAATTCCTTTTTCCTTAAGAAATATATGAGTTTTTTGCCATAACTCGCTAGAAATACCGCTTCTTTTAGCGCTTTTCCCTAATTGCTGTAAAAATTTTTTAGAAAAAGGCTTCTTTGCTTCTGCAATAGTCGTAATAAAATTTGGTAAAATAAAAAGGAAAGCTACAATGCAGCTTAAAAAATATAACCTTGTGCCCCTCACCTCTCGCCTCCTGCAGCTTTTTAGCGAACTAGGTGGATCTTGTTTCTTTGCCATTCGCGTTCTGCGATGTTAGCACGTCTATCTGCTTTCACAACACCTTTGCCCAACCCCATCATTATCTTAGCTATACCACGTGTGTTAAAGGATAATGATAAGGGTACAAGAGCCATACCTCTTCTTTGAACTGAACCAGTCAATCGTGATAACTCTTTTTTATGTAAAAGAAGTTTACGTGCTCTTCGTGTTGTGTGCTGGTCTGCTTTTACTGCATTGGGGTATTCGCCAATATGGCAATTAATTAAAAACAGTTCACCTTGTTTAAAAACAGCAAAACTATCATCAATGACAGCTTGTCCCAATCTAAGTGCTTTGACTTCTGTACCTGTAAGACAGATACCTACCTCTATTTTTTTTTCTATATAGAATTTATAATTTGCTCGCCTATTTTTTAGCTGTTTTACTCCTTTGGTGCGTCTTACCATTTTTTTTAGAAACACTGTTTTACCTACGTGTTTTATAATCTTTTGATGAAAATTCGTTACCTCTTTGAGTAACTTCTTTTAGAGCTTGTGTGACGCGTTTTTGCGCGTATGAAGTTGCTTCTAGAAGAGGCAAACGTGTCTTGGGAGTCGCGAAAATGCCTTGACGATACAATGCATATTTCACCGGTGCAGGGCTAGTTTCACAAAATAATGCTTGCCATAAAGGTAGAATGGAGTTTCGTATGGCGGCCATCTTTACTAAATCACCTGAGTTAAAGGCTTCGTAGAGTGCCACCATTGCATTAGGTGTAATGTTTGAGGTAACAGATACGCATCCCTCGCCTCCCATTGCTAAAAAAGCGCAAAGACTTGCATCTTCGCCAGATAAGATGGTAAAATTTTTTCGTAGTCCAATTCGCATGAGATGGCTTACGCGTGTTAGGTCTTGTGGCAGGGCATCCTTTAAAGAAATTATGTTTGGGCAATTTTTTACTAGCCTAATGATCGTTTCTATTTCAAGGTTTACAGATGTTCGTGCTGGAACATTGTAAAGCATGATAGGTAAATCAACCCTATTAGCTATTTCGCAAAAATGAGAGTAAAGCCCTTCCTGTGTTGGTTTGTTATAGTATGGTGTGACTTGTAAAGTTGCTTGTGCTCCTGCTTTTTGTGCAAAGCATGCAAGGTTTATAGCCTCTTCTGTAGCGTTCGCCCCAGCTCCAGCGATTACAGGTAACCGGCCTGCTGTATATTCAATGCATAGATCAATAGCGCGTTTGTGCTCATCAATGCTGAGGCTTGGAGATTCGCCTGTTGTGCCGACAGGAACTAAACCCTGAACTCCCCCAATTATTTGGTGGTCAATTAGATTTTCGTAGGCCTTCCTATCAAGATTCCCATCTGTGTCAAAAGGAGTCGCGAGTGCTGTGAAGATGCCTCTTAAAGGTGACGATTCTACCATTGTAGTATAATAAGAGTAAAAAAGGAAAGGCGCAATGCTCTAAAAGAAATATTAACTAAGGGTATACTGAAGAGCCTTTCTTGCGATATCATAACTACTTTAAAAGCGAGCCTTGCTTTGTGATTGTTTTACAACAATTCCTCATCAATCAAATAACGAGGGTTGTCACGAACCTCGTCAAAAGTCTTACCTAAGTATTCTCCTATTATACCTAACGCTAGCCATTGTAAGCTGTTAACAAACAAAAACACTAACATTAATGAAGCCCATCCATGCAAAGTATGTCCGAGCTTCCATTGATAGAGAAAATACAGTGCCAGCCCGACGCCACCCAAAAACATTGCTATTCCAAGAAAAAAGATGATACGTAAAGGACGGGTTGATTGTGATATTATACCATCTAGAGCAAGAGCAAACATTGTTCCTAGAGTGTATTTTGTATCTCCACTAACACGTTCTTGGCGCGAATAATATACTTTAGCTTGCTTAAACCCCATGTTGGGGACAATGCCTCGCAAGTAAATTTTACGCGCACGATGTTGAGATAAAGCACGTAAACTACGCTCACTCATAAGACGGAAGTCCGCCTCGTTCTCTGATTGTATACCTAAAAAGGTGCGTAAGCTGAAATAAAAAAATTGTGCACTGAATCTTTTAAACCATCCATCAATACTACGATCTTCACGAATTGCGGTGACAATATCTACTCCATCTGTTTTATAAATATCTAACATTTTTGGAATTCGAGAGGTATCATCCTGCAAATCTGCATCCAGTGAGATAGCAACATCGCAAAAACCAACTTGTCTGATCAACCCTGCATATAAAGCTTTTTCTCTACCTACATTAGTCAGTAAGCGTAAAATTCGTATTTTGGTTTTATAGGATTTGTATGCAACATGTAAAATTTGCCAGGTACTATCGCTAGAACCATCATCGCAAAAGTATATGTAACTCGAAGCATGAGCCAAGCCATGGTTCACGAGTGAATCTCGAAGAGATAGCATAAAAGGAATTGTTTTTTCTAGAGCATCTTCCTCATTATAGCAAGGTAAAACGAAGGCCACGCAAGGAGGTTCCTTCCTTAGCCCTTTTTTACTACCATGATATGATGGTGTTTTCTTGCTAATTGGCATGTATCGATCCTCCAAGGTCCACTTCGTTATTTTAACCAGCTCTAGCCGAGAAAATAAACCATATTTTCTACTTTAATACTCGTATTTACGATAATGACAAACTATCTCACTTTACATATACAAGGACACAAGTTACGCTTGCCGGATTTACGATGTAGATGCTCCAGTTACAGGCAGCTAAAGCTCTATCCGAGTAGAGAGATCCAAGAAGCTGGGAAAGCTATATCAGGTACGTAGTAAGCAGTATGTTAAACTTACCAGCGGGAACCTGTTTAAACCACCGTATGCCTTAAAGGCATACAAACACCAACGAAGCTGCCGATTAAGATGTTCCCGCTCATAGCCATAAGTATGATCATAGCTAAGGCAGTATAATTACAACGCTAAAGCAGTAACGCCGGTGATAGTCGCAAACAGAAGTCCGTTAATGGTGTTTAGCAGGTGCTCTTTTTGCTAATCAAACGTCGTACGTTATTACTCCCTATTATACGACGCTACAATGCAAGTGAGCGCACAGTGGCAGCAAGGTTTTGTGTGCCTGCGAGCACCCATAGAAGCTGCGATTGGCATCAATACTGTAAAAAGAACGAGGCGCTCAATAGCGCCGGCGAACTCTGCAACGACACTGTATGCCAAAAAAGCAGTAAATAGGTTTAAAGGATAACCTCGGGAATCGAGAACGTAGATTTAGGCCAGTATAGGCGTAAAAATTGTGTGAGGTTACTCCTTCAAGGGTAAGTATATCATTGTTTTTACGTTGTTACGTTCTTCAATAACCTAGACGACTTCATCAGCAGTTATAAAGCCACAAAGTTTCATCCTACCATCAACCACTGGCGATTATACAAGCTCGTATTTGTGGAATAAATGTGCTACTTCATTTGTATGCATGCTGACGTCTTATAAGATGCATTTCTTGGTTTGATATATTGGAAACAAGAGTTGAACGCGTTAGGCTAAGTAAGTGCGATACCGAAACTGTCCCCGCTGGCCGAAATTCAGTTGAAATTAGAGTAATCATATAGAATTCTTCTAATGTTTTATCAGCCATGCACTTCTTGATATACTGTGTTCGAAGAAAATAAATTACTTGCCCCCACTGACCAATGTTCAGGTACATAAGCTATTTATCGCCACATTAAGCTCCAAGCACTATTTTCTGTGTAAATCAATTCTTTCTTGATTAGCATACGTGTGAGCGGTAGCAAAAGATCTATAGTTTGGTGGGGTTTACCCAAAAGGAAATGCTCAAATAGCTATACTAAATCATCAATCTGAAGTCGCCCTGTCAGCATACTCGCAAAACGTGCTTTTGTTAAAAGGCTAACTAGATCCAACAATAATGAAGACTTAAAGTGTGTCAGTGTATTGGGTGAAGGTCTTTCACCAAGCACAGGCAAGGTAATAGCACGTTTTTAAGAGGCTAATTCACTCAAAATCTCTTCTTGGTCCTCTGCATAAAGTTCTCCAAGAGTGTCTACTACGGCCTTTCGACGTCTTTCGTCAAACAACGCCGCAGAAAAATTCATAAGTCTTTATGTTGTTGCTCATAAGTGCGCCCAGAGCACCATCCGCATGTGCTCATACTTCAAATGATCGAGTATGTTGCTGCGCGTCTACCACCGCTATGGCAGTCATGTTTACAAGTCCCTGCACATCAGTAGAGTTAGTTACAATATGGGCGGGTTGAGCACAGCCTCGTAGCATAGGGCCTATAACTTTGGCGTCTGCTAAAATTTTTAACGCATTATACGTTATATTAGCGCTGTTTAAATCTGGTAAAATCAACAAATTGGCTTGTCCTTTCAACTTACTTGTCTGAAACAAGCGGGAACGCAGCTTTTCATCTAATGCTGTGTCGGCTTGCATCTCACCATCAACTTCCAAAGTTGGGTAGCGTTCATGTAGTAAGGCTACTGTTTTACGCATAAGTTTTGCAGTGAAATCGTCGTGTGATCCAAAATTAGCACTTGAGAGCAAGGCTATTTTAGGTTCTAATCCAAATTTACGTACTTCTGCCGCTGCCAGTAGAGTCATTGACATAAAATCTTCTGCACTATCGGCAATCCCGATATGAGTGTCAGCAAGAAAAATATTTGCACGCGGAGTTACAAGCAGTGTTAACGCCCACATTTGTGGGAAGTCAGCATGTGTTCCAAGCACCTGCTCTATATGTTTTAAGTGGTTGCGATATGGTTTGACCACGCCACATATCATAGCTTCGGCCTCTTTGCGTCTTAACATTAAAGAGGCGATGACTGTATTTTGCGTGCGTAATACAGCTTTTGCAGCATCTTGTGTTATTCCATGACGCCCCAACAGCCTATGGTATAGTTGCCAGTACTCTCTGTATCGCGGGTCGGATTCTGGGTCGCACACCTCAACGTCCTGACCGATATTGAAATCTAAACCGTAGCGTTTAGCTCGCGCCTCTAAAACACTACGTCGAGCAATAAGAATGGGTTTAGCTATATGTTCCTCAAGAATTGTTGAAACTGCTTGCAATACTTGTGGTTCTTCCCCTTCTGCAAATACTACATGACGTGGGTCGGAGCGCGCTTCCTCCATCAAGGGACGCATCACTAACCCAGAGCGGTGTATGAATTGTATTAAACTACGTTTGTAGTCGCTAAAATTTTCTATTGGTCGTCGTGCCACTTTAGTTTCTATAGCAGCTTTAGCTACTGCAGGAGCAATTGCTACAATCAAACGCGGGTCCAATGGTTTGGGAATTACGTAATCGGCTCCGAATCTGATTTCCTTTCTGCCATAAGCTTGCATAACGATTGCAGGAACAGTTTGCTTTGTCAGATTTGCAAGTGCTTGCACACATGCAATCTTCATTGCTGTATTAATTGTAGTTGCACCGACATCTAATGCCCCGCGAAACAAGAAAGGAAAGCATAGAACGTTGTTAACTTGATTGGGATAGTCAGACCTGCCAGTAGCTATAATTGCATCCGGCTTTACACGTCTTACATCTTCAGGTCGGATTTCAGGCTCCGGATTTGCGAGTGCCATAACGACTGGCTTATTTGACATGGTAGCGACATGTTCTGCAGAAAGTGCGCCTGCAATAGACAAACCAATGAATAGGTGGGAGGAGACGATGGCGTCCGATAATGTCCTTT
Source organism: Alphaproteobacteria bacterium (assembly GCA_014238535.1). GTDB lineage: Bacteria > Pseudomonadota > Alphaproteobacteria > JABAAW01 > JABAAW01 > JABAAW01. The sequence goes on along the minus strand of JABAAW010000017.1, from coordinate 1,611 downwards.
TTTTCGTTGCAGATGCGAAACGACGTTTCTCAGGTGTCAGATCATCTCGATCCTCATGCAATACCCCCTTCGAGTCACAAACTAGCAAATTTTCGCGACGTAATCCCATCGATAAAAGCAACTCAATGCAAGCCGTAGCCGCCGCTCCCGCACCCAATACTACAGTTCTAACATCTCCGATATCCCTGCCGACTAACTCTAATGAATTTATTACCGCCGCCGATACTATGATCGCTGTCCCATGTTGGTCATCATGAAATACCGGGATATTCATGCGCTCCTGCAATTTAGTTTCGATACCGAAACATTCAGGTGCCTTAATGTCCTCTAAATTTATGCCGCCAAACGTCGGCTCCAATGACGATACTATATCTATAAACTTCTCCGGATCACTCTCGTTTATCTCTAAGTCAAATACATCGATGTCCGCAAACTTCTTAAATAATACCGCCTTCCCCTCCATAACCGGCTTCGACGCCAATGCACCTATCGAGCCTAAACCCAATACCGCCGTTCCGTTACTGATAACCGCAACTAGATTACCTCGCGCCGTCAATTCATTCACTCGCGAGGAGTCTTCCTTTATCGCAAGGCACGCAGCAGCAACTCCAGGCGAATAGGCTAGCGCCAAGTCACGCTGAGTCTCCATCGGCTTCGTCGGCGTTATCGCTAACTTGCCCGCAGGCGCACGACTATGGTATTCAAGCGCCGCCTTACTAAGCGTAGCTGCCTCGCGGGCTCTCTTCTTAATAAGCATCAGTCAAAATAAAACCCGCAGGAAAAACCGCTCTACTCCACACAGAAGTAGCCGTCGCAAAAAACAATATCAGAAAAACACTAGCAGAAAGCAAATGCGCGAGCAACAAACATCAAACTAACAGATATGTCGCATAAATAAACTACCGATATCAGCTCGGTATAGCTGCTGTCATGAAAGTGTCATCTATGTTAGTGTTGTAGTAAATCGTGAAAGTATCCGAGGGGGTGTCATCATCGTAGTAGCCTTTAATCGTAACTTCGTGGTAAAAAGAAGTCCCACGAAGTGGAGCCTTAATATACAAGTCGTTATCAATTCTCGAAAGCTCCGGCACCTTAAAAGGGTTGTGACCAGTCTTAGATACTAGATACACATCGTTATTACCTTCCTTGTCAACGATCGTCTTAGGACCCCAAGTGCCAAAGACGATATAATCATCATCTCCAGCACCACCTAATAAAGCAACTTCGCCAGTATAACTTTCAAAAATATCATTGCCCTCAGCTCCTGCAAATATGGAACCACCAACCATATAGGTATCAATCGTGTTAGCAGTTCTTGTGCCTACCCAAAAACTTCCTAATGCTGTGTCGCTTGCTCCATAGTGCAGGCTAAACCTATCAGGGGCATAGGAAGCGCTGTCAATAACAACTCTGTCCGTGCTACCTGCTGTCTCAACCGTGATGATAACATCGCCGTTTACAGCACGCGAAAAACTAAAATCTTCGATACCTCGTGCATCCCTGAAATACAGTTTACCACCGTCTAAATCACCTCTTATCGTATCTCTACCACCACCAGCAAAAAATAAGTATTCATCGATACCCCCCCCACCTTCCAATACATCATTGCCA
>JABAAW010000016.1 GCA_014238535.1 Alphaproteobacteria bacterium | reverse complement strand
GAGAAACGCTTTGCACAAGCCTGCTCTCAAGCGGTAGAGTCAAACAGCCATCGACTAAAACACGAATCGGCGCATAATCATCCGACTGATTATCCGTTAGTAATAGCGGATTGTCATAACGCATCGTACGCGCTCCTATCATAATGCAATCCGTACGACGACGTAAATCATCGAGCAACGCACGAGTCTCTAAACCGCTTACTATCGTGCGTTCCCTAGCATAGCCATATCCATCGCTAGGTGGTGGGGTACTACTCGCCGAAATCTTACCATCTAAACTACTAGCAAGTTTCAAAACGCAAAAAGGCAAGCCATCCTGAACTCGTTTGCAATAGGGCGCAAGCAAAACCATTGCCTCACTCGCGCAAATTCCAGAAATCGTATCCACCTTCGAGCGCGCAAGAAACGCTGCTCCCTTGCCGTTCGTACGCGGGTCCGGATCACCCATAGCGTAACAAACACGACCTATACCCGCGCGCGCAATCGCAACGCAACAAGGCGGAGTCTTACCTTCATGCGCACAAGGCTCTAGCGTCACATACATGCTCGCGCCACGAATAGATTCCTCACCATGCAACGCACGCGCCGAATCTAACGCTTGCGTCTCGGCGTGCGGAACTCCGCCTAAAGCCGTAGAACCATATCCTATAATCTCCCCTCCTCGAGCAATAACGCAGCCAACAGGAGGATTCGGATAGGTGCTACCCTCAGCGTAGCGCGCTAACGATAACGCAGCTCTCATCAAGCGTATATCTAAACGCAAATCAGCACTCGACAAGGTAACGCCAGAAAAATCGCCAGTCATTACTAGCACCAAAAAAACATATAACTAGCACATCGGCAGTGCCACTACTCTTTCATAAACGCCCGCTTGACTATAAAAAATCGCAGGAAACCTACAGCAAGCCGCACAACCTTCTAGCAACGCACGCAAATCTTCGAACCGCGCCTCCGAGGATAGACAACTAGGGTAACGCATAGGCTAACACAGTCAAAGATGACGGTATAGCGGAAACCTCTTGCATAGTTTGATAATGTCCGCACGAACCTCTTTTTCTATATCACCATTACCAGCACTGCCATGCGATGCCAAGCCATCCAAAACCTTAACGATCTGCTCGCCTATAAAGCCTATCTCAGCCAATCCCATACCACGCGTAGTAACCGCAGGAACTCCCAAACGAATGCCTGAGGTAGTTTGCGGCGGTTGGAGGTCTTGCGGAATACTGTTCTTATTACAGGTGATCGCCGCGCGCTCTAAACTTTCCTCGCTATCCTTGCCGTTAATCTGCTTCGCGCTTAAATCTACCAATACCAAGTGCGTGTCCGTACCGCCAGACACTAACCTATAACCACCAGAGAGTAGAGTCTGCGCTAAACATTGCGCATTATCAATTATCGCACGCGCATAGTCCGCAAACTCCGGACGCAACGCCTCGCCAAAACCAACCGCCTTCGCCGCTATCAAGTGCATCAATGGGCCGCCTTGAAGCCCAGGAAAAACAGAACTATTAATCTTCTTGCCAATACCCTCGTCCTTAGAGAGAATCAAACCACCGCGTGCAGAACGCAGAGTCTTGTGCGTCGTCGAGGTAACTACATCCGCATGCTCTAGTGGCGAAGGGTGAACCTTCCCCGCAACAAGACCCGCAATATGCGCCATATCAACCATAAAATAAGCACCGCAATCCTTAGCAATGCTACCAATACGCGCAAAGTCAATAATCCGAGGGTAGGCAGAACCTCCCGCTAGTATGAGCTTCGGTTTATGCTCCGCTGCTAGACTAGCCAACGCATCGTAGTCTATACGCTGACTAGTCTTATCTAGCCCGTAATGAATAGGGTTAAACCATTTCCCCGATATATTAACTGGCGCACCATGCGAAAGGTGACCACCTTCATCAAGCGCCAACGATAGATATGTATCGCCAGGTCGCAGTAGCGCAAAAAATACAGCCTGATTGGCTTGCGCACCTGAATGCGGTTGCACGTTCGCAAACGGGCAATTAAATAACCGAGTCACACGCTCTATCGCCAAGCGTTCAATATCATCGGATGGCTCGCAACCACCATAGTAGCGCCGACCAATATAGCCCTCAGCATACTTGTTCGTTAAAACGCAACTCGCCGCTTCTAAAACCGCTCGCGACACTATATTCTCAGAAGCTATTAACTCAACTCCTTCTTCTTGTCTGACAAATTCCTTGCGTAGCACAGATGATACCGCGCTATCACTCGTACCAAGAGAAGCCTCAAAAAAATCAACGGGTGGGGGGGACATAAACTTCTCCTATAAAATATACACTCGCGTGCGGGGACAAATAAAAACAAATACAGTAATTCCCGACAGCCCAAAATGAAAACTAAAGGCAAAAACTGCCGACAAAACCACAATATAGCGCAACAGACTACCCTATATCACCAATTTATAATCTCGGTAACAACATAAGTAAAGCGTTGCACACAATAAAAAACTCTGCTAGCGTGCGTGGGTCGTCTTTACGATCTTAGTTCGCAGTGGTTGATGGTGGAATAGTAAACGGAGTACTAACCTTGGATAATAACCAACTAGCAGATGATCTGTTACGCCAGCTACACGAAATAGCCGAGCAGGCAAGTGAAATATCTTTCCTAGCGCAAAGGTTGATCATCGACAGCAAACCAGCAAAAGCAGTATATATCGGTGATAACGACATCACTACGCTACTAACCCTGCTCGCGCTATCGATATTCCTTGGCTCCTTTTCTATCGTCGGAAAAACATCGCGCAACGCCAATCTGCTTATCGTCAATCTAGCCGCTCCAGTATGCACAGCCATAACCGCAGGGGTCGGGCTGATCGTCGGCAGAGGGGCATCAACGCTAGGCACATTCCACACATACATTACAATCTTCCTGCTAACATTCGGAGTATTCGCAGGGCTCGCAGCCGTATACCGAAGATTCCAACTGAAAAATATCAAACAGCATACCGACCTATAGTAACAAAAAATACTGCTGAAATACTCAAAAGCATCCCTTTCAAAAAACATCTCTAAAAAATTACATGGACCGCCCCGTATACCTAATATACCTAATATCAATATGCGGGCTACTCTTCGCTTTGTACTTGCTAGCACAAGGAAAAAAAGCAAACCAAGCATTCATAGTTGCAGCCATATCCGCCGCCCTAGCTCTGTTCGCTCCGCTAGTAGTCGCAGATGTCAAAAACGCCAATGTAATACTATTATGCATGGTAGCAGGTGCCATAGGTGGATTGATTTTCTTAACACAACGAAGCCAAATCGCTTTCGCCCTATCTCTAACTCCACTCGGATTCGCTACTACAACCATCGCACTCGCAATATGCCTACACGAAGGAGTGCGAAACACTATGAATACGCAAGAAATAGCCGACACAATACAAAGACTCGCGTTAGCAATTACTCTATGGGCAGGCGGAATAACCCTATGCGGAGCACCTATCGCCGCTTGGAAAATACGCTCAAAAAACACACAAGAAACAGAAAAAAAATCTGAATGGAAAAGCAATGTCAACAAACAGCTGAATCAATTCCTTTGGGGAGCGACCGCCGTGATAACCATAGTCGTCGTATTCATTCCCATCTTCATCGTATTCCCAATAATAGCAGTGCTCGCAAGCATCAGCGGAGTAACACTAGTAGCCGCAATGAAAAGCAAACAAGAACAAGCAATACTACCCGCAGTCTTCAATACATTCGGCGGAATAACCGCATGTGCATTGGGATTCGTTCTCGGGGCGTCCGTACTTATCGTCGCCGGCGCATTGTTGGGAGCTGCAGGAGTAGGGTTCTGCAAAAATGTCGCTCTAGAGCATAAAATGCCGCTAAGGCTATACTCTTATGTCATCTTCGGGCGCAAGTAGTAGGTCGCAAATAGACGCAAAACCGCACATAGAAAGAACAGAATAAGCATCAAGTGAAAGTTCTTCCAGACTAACCCTCGCTCCTAGCGAGTGTGCTCGTAGGCAAAATAAGCGCAAAGCCTCTAAACCCGCCGATTCCAACCTCCGTGTTCGTGCAAAACTCAAGCGTTGAACCTCTGAAGCAACAATACGCTCGCTAGTAGACGCAAGAATCGACGCAGACGCTCTATCCAAGCGCTCAGGTAGCGTCAAGCAAAAACCCCTAGAAAAAGAGTCATTAGTCAAAGAAGTAGTAGCGCGCTGCGTCATCGATACAGCCATAAGCAAAAACTACTCGCGATTACTAGTATCAACATCGCTCGGGGGTGGGGAAACACTTTCATCAGCGACACCATCAACATTTAACTCCCGCGACTGCGCCGGCTCGCTAGACGAGGCTTTGCCACCATCTTCAACTGCATCCTTAGTAGCCTTACGCGCAGTTTGTAACCGCTGCCTCTCAATCTTCTTCGCAGCCTTCTTCGCACGCTTAGATTCCTTCAACTCGCGTTTACGCTTGCGCTTCAATGCCTTAACGCGCTCCTTCTGCAATAACTCGGGATACGCAAATAAATCATTGTCACCAATAACCGCTTGCGCCTCGCCCATATCATCCGCAGGCAAAGTCAGGCGAGGACGAATAATATACAATCGCACCAAGTCCTGCTTCCTCTTCGTACTATGCTTAAACGGCAAGCCCAAAATAGGTATATAACCAAGTAGCGGAACTCGCCGCTTGCTAACGCTTACCTCAGAGCGAATGTGCCCCCCTATAACAAGTGCTTGCGTCTCCAAAATCTCCGCCTGCGTCGTAAGACTATTCGTCGTTATGCGCGGCAAGCCATCAACATTGGCAGAAGTCGTTTGATCAATCGAGCCATCCTTGATAACAACCAAAAGCTTGATGCGAGTCTTCTTTCCCTCACGGATAATATGCGGCGTTACTTTCAAAGTCGTCGAAACCTCGACAGGATATAGAGACGAATCCTGAAACGCCTCGACCCTCACAAAAAATTTCTCGCTCGAGGTAAGAGACGCCTCTATGTTGTCAAGCGTAAGTATCGAAGGGCGCGAAACAACTCGTCCCTTCCCGCTGTTCTCTAATATATTAATACGCGCTATCAAACCATTAACATTCGATATGATCGCGTTGTTCGAAAGCGATAGACCGCCCGTCGCAAAACTCAAAGCCCCAGACGCCGCACCAGCCGCAATAGAGCCAAAACTCGCCTCACTATCGCCATGCTGCCCCTGCCACTGAATGCCTAGGTCACTAACCTTGCTCTTCGATATGTCAACTATCGCAGCCTCTATCTTAACCAAACGCGTACGCGAATCTAGTTCTGAAATCAAACGTCTATAGTAGCCATAGCGAGAACGATCATCAAAAATCACAACCGCATTCTGACGGGGGTCCGCAAATATCAACGGCGACGAATTTGAGCCTATAGAAAGCGGCTGCCCACTAGTAACTACAGCAGAACCACCGCCACCAGAACTACTGCCAGCACGCGGCGAAGCTACGCTATTGCTAGGCACGCCATCCTGGGGCAGCTTCTTTGGTAAAAGACCAAGCTCGTTTATCTTCTGCAAACCATCACCAACGAGACCTTTGATAGAGCCAGCACTACTGCTCGAAACTTGGCGTGGGGCACTCTTGCCATAGCGCGCCGCAACTACCTTCTCCATCAAGCCCGCAACACCAGGCAGAAGACTGCCGCCAGAATCACCGCCTACTCGCGTGTCGTCAGCCCAAGCATACTGAAGGCGAAAGATCATCAAGGCAAAACGCTCGCCCGCAATAGGGTAAATAACGCTGTTCGATGGCGATAATAAACGATTCTGATCCTTACCAGATAACTCTACATAAATCGTCTCCGCGCTTTCGTGAAAGGCTTCGATCGCTTGAATATCGTAAAAAACATCGCTTACTCCTTCCTCTCCTGCCAAAGTATCATCACTAGAATCAGCCCTAGACGTTCCACCACGCAACGGTGTAATCAAAAGAGGACCTCCATCTATCCCCTCTTGGCGCAAACGTGAGCGGAACGATAAATACTCAGCAGATGATGAAAAACGATAACTGCGGGTAAGCAAACTCGTACGCGAAGAAAGCGTTAGTTTATTCTTGGCAATAGCCCAAGCAAAGCCATTCGCACGAGATAAATCGTTCAAAAATTTTCTACGACTGTCTCCGCTAAACTCACCAACTAGATTATTATTACCCACGACATTACCTACGCTCTTAACCTCTAAACCAAGCAAAAACGACAAATCCGTTAAAAACTGCGCACCGCGGACACCATCCGCACGGTAATAGTACGGTTGGGCTATCGCAGAACTTACAGAAAATAGCGAGCACAAAAAAAACAAAGGCAGGATAAACGAGCGAAGAAGCCATCCATATAAAATACTCCTACGCATACATACATGAATATTTACACGCACATGTATAGACGTACGTAGACCCGTACGTCTATATGTACGCGCAAGCATACTCTGGCCCGTATACCACATACCTTTGGCTACAGCCATCACAGCATCTTCAACGCTAGTGCAACTGAGCAAAAATCGAACGAGGCTTAAATTCCTCAAGTGACCTCTCCTCAGCTCGTTCTTGTTCGCGTCGCATAAGCTTTTCTTCGTGTGCTTGTAGTTCTTCAATCTTCATGCGGGCGCGTTCAGCCGCATGCAAACCAGAAAGTGCCGCAGTCAAGCTATCCTGTGCCTCCTTCAAACCCTTCTGACGTTCAACCATAGATAACCTAAGCCCATCTCGTTGCGCATACATGTCTAGCTCATAAGCACGAAAACTTTGTACCGTGTGTAGCGCAACGCCATCACCATTCTCCGCTAGCTCCTCTAACTTCGCATACTCGCCATCTATCTTCGCTGGCATCTCTTCGATGAAACTTTCCAGCAACAAACGCGCTTGCGTCAACGCTTGCTCGGCAAGCGAAACACGAGCACGCGCATCAGCTAACAAGAGTTTCGCCTTATCCTCGCGCAAATTACGAATTCGCAGTATTTCATCGTATATAACAGCCATAAAAATACTACCTACTAAGACTCACCCACTAACTCGTTCATCCGCGCAATGGTATCGTCAAAAGCAGAATACTCGTTTGTTCCCTGCTGTAGAAAAGTCCGAAGCGAATCTATCTTCTCAACCGCGCTGTCCGTAGTCGGATCTCCACCAGCTTGATACTCGCCAATCTTTATCAGCAACTCAGCCTGGCTGTAAGCAGCCAAAAGCTTACGAATCTGTTGTGCCGCTCCTAGGTGCTCGCTACTAGCAACTGAGGTCTGAACACGGCTAACACTCTCTAGCACATCTATCGCAGGATAGTGGTTCTGCGCTGCCAATTGTCGCGAAAGAATGATGTGCCCATCCAAAATCGAGCGAGTCTCGTCCGCAATCGGCTCCGTCATGTCATCTCCCTCTACCAATACCGTATAAAATGCCGTAATCGAACCAATAGCACCCATACCAGTGCGTTCCATCATCTTCGGCAACGCCGCAAAAACAGAGGGAGGAAAACCACGCCGAGTCGGAGGTTCTCCCATCGCTAAACCTATCTCGCGCAAAGCTCGCGCAAACCTAGTAACCGAATCCATCATAAAAAGTACCTTGTTACCTCGAGCTCGAAAATACTCCGCTACCGCAGTCGCTACATACGCCGCACGCGCGCGCTCCATCGACGACTTGTCCGAAGTCGCAATAACTAGCACCGACTTACGCATACCCTCAGCACCTAAACTATGCTCAATAAACTCACGCACTTCACGACCTCGCTCGCCAATCAAAGCGATAACAGAAACATCCGCAACCGCACCCTTTACAAGCGACGAAAGTAAAGTGCTCTTACCAACTCCCGCCGCCGCAAAAATACCCAATCGCTGTCCCTCCCCGCATGTAAGCAGCGAGTCAATAGCCCTAATACCAACGCTGAAGGGCGAAGCTATAATACGACGCGTCAACGGGTTAGGTGCACTCGCGTATATCGGTTGGCTATCCGACAACGACAATGGACCCTTCTGCGCCTCGTCCATAAGCTGCCCCATGCCATCAATAACTCGACCCAACAACGAAGGACCTACCTTGATTTCTTGCGTTCTACCCGTCGGAATAACATCCGTCTGCGTCGAAACGCTTTGCATATCTCCATATAATGTCAACAGCGCAGCATCAGATAAAAAACCAACTACCTCCGCCTCGCAAAGCTTCTCGCCAGAACGCGCACGCAACTCGCATATCTCTCCAATACGAACATTCGGAACATGCGCCTTTACAAGCGTGCCGATTACCTCACCAACTCGACCAGTCGCTCGCACCGGGTTCGCTGCATCTATCTTAGATTCAAGGTCCGTAAGCAAAGATGAAAATGGCGAAGTGCGCGACTTCTTTTGCGATAGTGTGCTCATAGCAACCGACTCCTACGGAACACTGCCGCTTGCGATGGGCTTAACCGAAGGCACGCTATCTTCTAGTCGTTCTTCTCCAATAGGCATGCTCGCATCAGCTTTGCTACGCAAAGCTCCAAGTGCAGATTTTAACGCCGATATTTGCGAGTCAATTCCTAACTCCACCGTACCCAATGGCGATTCAAGCATGCAAGAACCAGCTTCTAAACGAGAGTTGACCGCTATCTTAACCATCCCAGACAAGCGTGCCTCCTGCGCCAAGCGTTCGATATCACCATGTAATGTCTTCTCTTGCGCACGCGATATATGAATCGTTATCTGCGGGAGCGTGCGATAGTCACGCAACGCGCGCGCTATTATTCGGCGAACTAACTTGTCCTTGTCTAGACCATCAGCAATCTTGTCTAGCGCATTTTCTAAAAGATCAACCATATCGTCTTCCATGCTTTCAAAATAGCGAATCGCTCGCGAAACCGTCTCAAACGCTTGCGCTGCTCGCGCCTCCTCAGACTTCGCCAAGCCCTCTTCATAACCACGCCGCCTATGCTCTTCGAAAATACGCGCCGATTCTTGTTTCGTGCGTTGTTGCTCACGCGCCAAATCAGCCAATACCGACTCTCCCGCCTCTAGGCGCGCGTAGTCTGCACGCTTCAACACTCGCTCGCCACCCAAAGGCGTGATGCTATCGTTCAAGATACGAGCCAATCGTGCCATTGCCCTAACTCCTCCTTAACCAAATTACACCACAAAGATTCCTTACGCGAACCCTCATCCATCGTTTCAAAAATAGCGATAGCAACTTCCAAATCAGCACCGCTACCTTCCTCAACTCGTCTGACAACATCATACGGGCATTTCAATCCTAAACGCTTCAAACTCTGTTCATCCAAAACTTCCTTGCTATGTTGAAGTAGCAAGCGCAAACCTAACTCCAGATGAAAAAAACGATCACTAAGGCGCGAACGAGAATTCGCGCTTAAACTCAACGCAATCCAATCCCGACTCGGGCATAAAAATCTACCCCTATTCGTCGCAAAATCGTAGCTATCCCTACCCAAACCTTCCCGAACCTCAAGCACCGCATCGCGATCAATAATCAGCGACAGCTCATGCGAACTCAAAAGCAAACCCATCATAATCAGCAAATGTTGCAAGTCTTCACCATCGAGCATAGCAATTCGGGTGAAAAAGGATAAGGCACTCGATTGGCTAGGAAAATTAGCAAACTCTAGTGCAAAAAAATCGCACAGATAACGAGATAAAATAGGTTTTCCCCATAGCAACGATAAAATCTTATCTCCATTACCTATCTTGCCACCACTATCTTCATCTTTATTGCTAGTTCTAGATAAATTATTCGCAGACCCCAAAAGTGAGGTTCGATAAGACGCATCAATATACGATGCCGGTTTAAACTGAAAGCACAACCACCTCTCTATCTGTTCTTGCGATAAAGCAGTACCTTTAGCAGTAATATCAACCGCCGAATCTCGACCTACGCCTTTTCGATCAAGCGGGGTTACTGGCGTTTCCATCTTCATAAATATAAAATAGAGCATCCATTATTTTCTACTCTTTAGGATCGGATGCCGTCTGGCTTTTCGCTTCTTTAACTTGCCGCACACTCAAAGAAGCCAAACCGTCACTTGAAGGACGGCGCAAAAAGGCAACATGACCACGGCGATACAGCCATACAATAGTAGCAACAAACACAACCGTAAAACCTAAACCACCCAAGATAAACTCTAATAAACGAAGCGGCTTACGCTCCTCAGATAAGCGGCGGCGGATACGGTAAAAATCAGCAGATTTTTGACCAGGAAGCGCTAGAATCTCTACATTCTCAAAAACAACCCTTTCAACCGAATCCGAAATAAATTTACGAACTCGAGGAATCAATGTGTCGTAGTCAAATTGTTGGTCATACTTAATAAATACAGAAACCTTCGCATCAGCATTAGTAGAATCACTCGGTAGTGCAATATGGACACGCGCAGCTATAACACCATCGAACAACGCAACCGTGCGCGCAAGCTCCTCCGACAAACCATAAATGTAACGGACATGCTCTTCAAATGGAGTAGGTATAAGCCCGCTCTTACCAAAAAGATCGTTCAAAGTAACGTACTTGCGCTTGGGGTAGCCCGCCGCTGAGAGTATGTCGACCGAATCTGCAAAATAGCGCGATGGAACATTCATGGCATAACCATCCTTCGAAACAATCTTGTCCGCATTAATGTTATAACGAGACAGTACCGCTATCATCTCGTTTGCCTCGCGCTCCTCTAGTTGCGAATATAGCTCCTGCGAGCAAGACACTAAAAATAAAAAACTAACGCAGAGCGACAAAATACAAAAAAATCGCCGCACAAGCATAACATAAAATACCGATAGAGTAGGCAGCCGCCTAATCTTTACATACGACAAACCCAGCACAAGATACTCAAAGGCTATAGCAGTAGTTATACTAATAACTACATTCAGTAGTTTGGGCGGCGTTTACTATTCTCAACCATGCTGAGATTCTTCGCAAACTCCTTAACAGAAGCGCTTCCATTCTTAGAAGCTCGCTCGCTCAATCGCTCGGAATGCGATACCTGTCCCGCTAGTTTCAATGCCAGCGCCGCAAACATCTGACCCTCAACAGAATCAGGATTCTGCTGTAAAACATCCTTCTCGATCAACTGAACCGCCTCCGCATACTTACCATCGCTGATCATTCCTAGCGCATTACCAAGTACACCTATCTCTCTATGCCCAGTGTTATCTCTAATGTAGTCAAATATATCCTTCGCGTTCTGACTCAGACCGTAAAAAACACCAGTGAAGGCTATCTCAGCGACTAATCGTAATTGCGAAGCCGTTAGTGGTTCGGTGGGAGGGGGCATAGTCGCTATAAATCCTATCGCTAATTTATCCGCTAAAAGAGAGGTCGAGGGGTTGAGTGGGAAGTAAGATAAGGTAGTTAAACTTCAAGAAAAAACTAATTTACACTAACTCCTGGGGATTACGCAGAAAGAATCTGAGAAGAGGCAGCATGTTGCTGGTTCTCGATAGATTGGATAATCTGCAACATCTGATCCACAAACTTATTAACCTCTTTGAAAAGTTCATCTTCATTCTCACGCAAAGCTTGCGCATGCGTTGCCGCCGCCTTACTAAGCGTAGAATTCGCCTCTTGTAGCTTACCCGCATAATCCATTCCTCCTTTCAAAACACTACCACTACTATTCAGCAACTCGTTACCAACCGTAAACGGCTTCATCGACTGTGTATACTCCAAACCGCTCGACTTGGCACTATAGGCAGTACCAGCCATAGAAATACCAGCACCAACTAACTGCATTCCAGAGCTCAAAACAGAACCTGTCAACTCCATCGCAGCTCCAGAACGCATCTCGCTAGCCGCCTGCTTATACGCCGTGCCAACCATCAATAAGTCCGACATCCGAGCCTGAGACTGTGATTGAGCCATCTGAACCATCGACTTAAAAATAGTCTGCATAACAGCCGACATGTCAAAGCCCAACTTGCTCGGTAGCGAAGATAGCATGTCTTTGTAAAGAGAAGCCTCCTTCAAATCAACCGCCTTCTGCTCCGGCAAAACGCCAAGTTCGTGACTCTCCGCAACATCCGCCACTGTCTTACCAGGCGGCACCTGTAGCGATACCTTATCCTTAGCCTTGCCCTTACTATCGACCGCCTTCGAGTCCGCTTCTTGCAAACTCGATACAGCATCCGAATTTCGTAGCGCCGAATCACTGTAAAGAGCCTTTGCGTAGTCGTTGTTCGCTAATATAGTTTCACTCATCATTCATATCCTCCGAATCATTAAAAATTTACCCAAAACTCACTCTATTGCTAATACCAAGCGCCGAAAAACCTAAGCACTAGCCCATTGCGAAAGCATCTGCGTGTTCGCTTTATGAGTCTCCTTAATCATAGAATCCATACGTACATAAGTCGTAGAAATACTCTCGACAAGCTCGCGTAGTGTGTCCTGTTCTTGCTCTAGTATTAAACGCATCTTCGATAGAAACGCCTTGTTGTCCGTAATGTTAGCCTCAGCAATAGTAGCCTCATACTTATAGCTCGCACTCGCAACACTCGCCCCCGCACCACCAACCTGCACAACCGCCGCAGCTCCTTGCGCTATCTTCGCAACAACAGTCGCTATTTTAATGATCTTCTGTACCGTCTCCGCAACAACTTTCTCCGAACTAGCACCGCCACTTATAACCGCAATTCCAATATCTACCGCCAAGATAACAACCGCCACAACTATCTGCGCTGCAATCTGGCCTACCATCTTCGCAACCTTCGGATCCATGCCCATAGTCTCGCAAAGTTCAGTTATCGGCTTCGCTATCGCATTGGTAAGCTGATCCATTGCTCCCGTTTGTGTCGCAATCATCACCGCAATCGTGATAGCCGCCGCCGCAACTAACGCACAGCCTATAAGCGCAGAACCCGCGCCAAACGATATAGCCGCAAGAGCAATCGACGCTATAACCGTAACCGCCGCCGCAATCCACGCAAAAACTTGCGCAACTATGCTACCAACATTACTCTGCTTCGTCTTATTCGCAACCTTCGATAACTCCGCTAGATTCTTCGCCGCCAAGGACTGTAGCTGCTGGCGTGTAACCTTCGTCGCAGTAGTCTGAGTATTCAATTGCTGTTCCATATTCGCTATCATGAGCTTCTGTATCATAGCCATAAGCTCACCTTTTGATAACTTCAAGATCGGACCAGGCAAACTAGGGCGCTTTTGCGAAGCAATTGCATTCAAAACCGACGTCGGAATCTTGCCACGCTCAACTTGATGCTCCGCCGCGTGCGCCTTATTAACCGCATCTTGAACTTCCTCGCTCAATTTACCGCCAAAAATAGCCGCATTGTTATTTAACAAACCAGCAATGCCCAAATTACTCACCGTCTAATCCTCCTGATCATTGCAGTCGTTCGTAGATAAATAAAGTCATTACGAGCAAAACCTCAGTCGAGACTCTTAAGTGCAGCCGCTACGCGCGCACGCAACGGCGTCTGCGCTTTCGCTCTGTCTAAATCTTCTAATGCCGCCGTCAAAACCTCCTTCGCTGCCTTCTTCTC
Organism: Alphaproteobacteria bacterium; assembly: GCA_014238535.1. Lineage (GTDB taxonomy): Bacteria > Pseudomonadota > Alphaproteobacteria > JABAAW01 > JABAAW01 > JABAAW01. The sequence continues at coordinate 14,372 of JABAAW010000016.1, read as the reverse complement.
ACCACAACGGATACAGCCCTCGGCCAGACGATATGCATTCTCCGGACTCGGTAGCAACTGCCAAGCCGTCTCAAGAAGTGGCAGAGCCCGAAAAGGCTGCCCCTGAATCGCAAAAACGCTCGCCAACGCAGTCCAATAGTCCGACTGCGTATGACCATGCAAGCACAAAAACAAAAAGGCGCGGTAGGCAGTCGTATAATCACGCTCCTTATAAGCGTTCGAGCCAACCGCGTAGCATAGGTCAAGAAAATCCTGATCTATGTCATGCGCCTCGCTCAAAGACGCGCCAGACGCGATGCGCGCCAAAATCGCCTCCTGCTCACCTGACTTCGGCGCAATCGATATTTGTTCGCTCATAAAAACACCATCCCTCAGTCGTTGCTACCTATATGTATACCAGCGGCAACTCGCGCTTCTCGCAATTCACGAATATCGCGCGCAACCTCTTCTTTAAAATCTCGATGTTCACGCACCGCATCATTAAACTGCTCCTGCTCTTCTGTAGATAGATGCGATATATCTACATCCTCAGGGTTATCCAGCACATCCTCGCTGATACCAAACTGCAAAAGCCCAGCTCGAATACGAGAAATCTCCGCAGCACGATCCGATATTTGCTCCGCAAACTCCGGCGGCAGATGGCTATTAGACACAGAGCCAATTGCTAGTCCATCTGTAAAAGCCAGGTCCCTATCTGAACTAACACCAGCAAGCAGGCGATCACCCTTCGTACCCTTTACCATATCATCAGCGTTAGTCATATCATTCGTCTCCACCATTTTTCTCTTCATCGTAGCTCGCAAGCGCGTCTTTCAGTGACTTCAGCTTTTGCGTTAAGTCACCATCAATAGGACGAAGCGCTACTTGCAATTCAGCACCCTTAACCGCAGCGCGCGCGCGCCCAATCTCGCCTAAATGTAGTAGACACTCCGCAGCGTATATTGACGGCTCAGGGTCTTCTATATCAAGCAAAGCCGCAGCTCCATACGCATCTACAGCTTCGCTGTAAAATTTCGCCATCTGGCGAGCCATACCTAAAGACTTTAGGTAGCGTTGCTCGCGCGGCTGCAGCCGAACAAGATACGAAAAAACATCCATCGCCTCAGCGTAGCGTCCACCTTCATAAAGCATATTACCAAAAGCGTAAAACTGAGCGCGTTCCTTCTCACCAACACCAACTAAATCGCCTATACCAACGCCACCGCTTTCACAAAAAACCTTCGCTAAATCATCGTAAAAATCATCGCTCTTTGGATCAAGCGTAATATCTTCCAATGACGAGGAGGAAAGAAGCCCTGATCCTTGTTCGCTCATAAATGCATACCTAGCCCATGTTGTTGATAATACTTTGCAGAAGCTGAGTAGACGATTTCATTATCGTCGAAACCATCTGCATAGATTCGTTGCGAACATTGTTATACTTCTCAAGTTTGATCTGAGCCATCTGTTGGTTGCTATTGACACCAGAAATTTTCGACTTCATAATCTCGATCTTCTGGTCTATCTCCGACTGCGTATAAGTTTTATTGCGAATATTAGGGTCTGTAGAATTTAAATTCAAACCCCAAGCCTTATCAATATCAGTGCCTCGCGGATGATCCGCATCAACACTATGACGCTTGATCTTCACTACTAATGAAAAAAGGTTACTGTGAGACACAGTACCAGCAGATTTGGTAGGGCGTAGATCCCGCAAGCCAGCCAAGTAATCGTTCATTAGCTTCGTCTGCCTGTTGTTATCGTTCATTTCGTTAATCATGCCACTCAAAACGCCATCGACAGATTGAACTCGGTGGATCATCAAGTTCATCATAAGTGTCGATAAGTTCGTCTTGCTATCGCCAGAGTAAAAACTGCCGTCCTTCGAGGTAACAGTAGCTATAGTGCTACTCGACGCATCGCCAACCGTGTTTGTCATAGTTCTATATCCATTTCTATTCCCGTAATCATTTCAATAAAGCTACAAAACTCTACAGCGAAGTTGCATTTGGATTCTCGGTTGAATCACGCCTCGAACCATCGCCCCTAATCTCCCTGCCCTTAACCGCCTCTCTCGTAGGCTTCTCAGCAACCTCGCCTCCAGCACGCGCCTGTTGCTTAGCAAGAACTTCATTGATATGACGCTTCGCCTCGTCTTCCATCTCCTTACGCAAACCTTCTATACCCTTCTCCAAGACAGCCTTCTCCGCCTCGTATCTGGGATTTTTCTGGACGCTCTCATCGCGAGGAATAGAATGCTTCACCTCTTCAACTTCTTCAACCTCAACAGAGTTGTCCGACACATCGCGCAAGTTCGCAACTCGTCGCTCCTCGACAAAAGCCGCCTCACTATGCGCTGCCAGCTCCTTGTTGATCGGCTGCTTAAAAAGATTATTAGCGAAAAGCTCAGCAGCCCTTATGTCGTCCCTACGAGCCTGTGCCATCCCCTCTTGGTGCACTCGCCATTGCCGTGGGAGGAAAATTCGCATCAATGCATCCTTAATCTTCGAGCCCAAACGACTCGCAAAACCTTGATGACCCTCTCGCAATACAGCCTTGCGTTCCGCAAGCGCAGGTCGTTTAAGCATCTTGTAGTCACGCCCCGCAGCTTTGTGAGCACTAATCTCGTCAAGCTGCCGTAACTTGTTAATCATGCCATGCTTGTCTAATGTACCCCACTTCACCTCCGCAACATCCTTGCCTGTCTTATCCTTGCCAGTCAAATCCCTCCCCCCCCTGCTAGCTCCGCCAGATAGCGTGCTCGCGCGGGCACGCTCTTGCTCAATCCTTTGCGTTACATCGCGCTGATGCGAATCTTTAGCTTGCGCCACATCTCGTTTATGTTGCGCAAGCTGCTTGCCTGTCTCTTGTAGACGCGCTCGGCGAGTCTCGCGCGACTCAATCGTCGGCGCACGCGGGCGCGCAGGTGAAAGATCTCCCCTAGAGTTCGTGCGAGTGCTTACCTTGCTCCTCACCGCCAACTTGCCTGCAGACGCACCAGCTTGGCGCGTTTGGGCAATATTTTCTTTTTGCGCAAGTCGCTTCGAAAATATAGCACTCTTGCCAGTGCTCTTGCCAGTGCTCTTGCCAGAAACGCCAAGAGCATCAGCACTAGGTCTGGCTGTAGCTCCGCTACTGATACGCTCAACCATAATCAATCACCTCATTTGCCATTCATTAACACCAATGCCGTTCATTAACGCCAATTATTTATCCATTGTCATGAGCTCAAATAGTTCCATATCCATGTCTTGAAAGAAAAGGTTGCTCATATTCGTAAGGTTACGAAGCATCGTGTGATACTTCTCATCGGGCGTGAAGACCTTGCCCTTGCACTCCTCAAGAAGTGCTTCGGTTTCCTTCCTTATCTGCCTGTAGGTAACCAGACGCTCCTTCTTGTAATTCACCGCAAGATTGTCGTAGTGTTCCATGCGTTTCGCAAATAAGTTCGCAAATTTTTGCGTACGCTCGTCATACTTCCCATCACGAGCCTCCAACTTCGCACGCATAACAGCATACCTTTTTTCCTGCACCTGCTCGTGTTCCTTAATGACCTTACGCAAACCAGCCGGCAGATCGTGAAACTGCGCCGAAGACTTCTTCGGCTCGCTTCGAACTTTCGAAAACATAGACGATAACTTCTGGCTAATGCTATGACCAAGCTTCTTCAAACCAGCAAAACGCACCCTAGAACCACCAACATTCTTCGCACTACGCTCGCTAAGCGGCTTATCCATTTTTATCGCAGACATTCTCCCCGAAGACGCACCAGACCCAACCGCAATAGAAACCGCCTTACCTAAAGTACGCGGGTTAACTAATTTGCTCGGTGCAGAAGTAGCCGTGCGCGCATACATAGCCGCAACCGCCTCACTACGCGTCTGTATCAACGAGCGGGCATAGTTCAACTCAAGCCTAGCGCGAGCCGACGAATTATGCGCCTCGTAAGCACTGCGGCCGTTTAGCGCACCCTTGCCGTGCGTATGTGCCTGCTCCTGCGGTGCCTCTAGTTTGCTAGGATCTAACGCAACACCACCAGCTCTGCCCGTAGAAATATCACTCATAAACTATCACCTCAACTATCCCCTCGCACTCGACCATAATCTCCCTCTACCGTACCATAGACAGGCTCATCCGAAACAGCGAGTCCATGTTGCTCTCTATTCTGTTTGAATACCTGCTCTATCGCATCACTCTTCTGCGCTATCGCCTCATGTTGATTCTTCGTTATCTCGCCTTTCTTGCGACCTTTGTTAATTATACCATCAATTTCTTTGCCAAGTTTCGCCACAAACGCCAGATCCTTTTTGCCCAAGCTTTGGCTAATTCCACGAGCGATAACCTCTTGTCTGAAATTACTCCTTTCGCTCGACACCTCACGACGCGGATTTTGCACACTGCGAGCAAACAATTTCTTCACGCCTTGAAAAAATTTCTTCACAGAGCTAAAGCGTGACGCACCAGACCTGCCATTCTGCACCTTCCTATCTATAAGCGGAGTGCCACTAGTAAAAAATCTGTTGGCAGATAAGTACAGGCTTTCCTTCATCTCGCGTTGCTTCATAGCCTGTAAATTTACACCGCCACCAGGCAAGTAGTCGCCCGCACGCAACGGAAGCGGCGGAGCTGCCTTGCTTGTAAGCGCAGCTCCACTCGTTGGATGAGAACTACTACCGTAAGCAGAATTTACTGCCGACAACTGCTCGCCCTGCCGCGCTGTCGATTTCGGACCTACGAAAATATTTTTTTCAATATTCGCAGGATTCAAAGCTTCATATTGCGACACGATCTTCTTATCCGTAACATTCGAGGACGAAAGCTTATTAACATCATTCGCGTTCAAGTAACTGTACTGCGATTCTACCTTATTCCCATTAGCCGCTAAACGAGACTTGGGGGTATCGCTAGATTGCCTAGCAACTAGATTGTCGCTACTAGGTGGGTGAGGCAGGGCGGTTTCTTTATTACCCGCTAGCCGTGCTTGCGCAACCTCTACACTAGCCGCACTACGAGAACCCAAAGTAGCAGCTTTCGAAGCCCTGCCATCATCCGCATCCGCAGATCGTCTTAGAGCCTCTGCGCTCGCAGAGCGGTCCAATGAGCGGGTCGTAAGATCGCTCATACCTTCACTATCCCGCTGACTTCCACGCTAGGATTGTTGATGTAGCTAGGCATCCCCGCCAGTTCCTCCCTGAGCACTCGCACGTGCATTTTCAACCGTATCGTAGATGCGATCCTCATCAAAAAGCAAAGAAATGCCATCAAGCTCTTTCTTAATATCCGCTCTCGTCGTCGGGAAATACTCGCCATCATCCGCAACATTTTTCGCCGTGTTCGTTAAAAGATTCACAACCCTCTGTGAAGCAACATCGTAGGCAGCCTTCTCTTCTGTACCAAGCCTAGTCGACTTAGCAAAACCCTTCCTCAATTCTGTCTCCGTCTCTTGCGCAAAAATCAAAGATTCCTCCGTGCGCATAGGTCTGGCTTCTACACGAGAACCAGCCCTAGCACTACCGATGTGGAAAAACTTCTTAAAGGCGTTCAAAATTCGTTTACCTAAACTCAAGCGCGGTGGGGCTGGGGTACGTACGCTAGCTCTGCGAGACTCGAAGGCAACAGGCTCGCCAGCCATGGCAATCGCAGACCTAACGCGACCCAAGGTCGAACTAGGATTAAAGCCCCCGCCCGCAAGAAACTTGTCATCGCTAGGCGAGCGTAATGCCACGCGAGGCGTCGGGCGCTGTGGAAGCGCAGGAGCAGGACGCGGAGCAGGTACAGGAGTAGCCTCAGGAGCAACACGATTAGCTCTAGCATTAGCCTTGGCAACCTCGTCAATCGTCGAGTAGATAACCTTATCTCCAGCCTCCGCCTTCATAGCTACACTCGAATCTTGTGGCAGCTCCTTTATCACCTTACCATCCGTCTTCGTGGGCTTCGGCGGCGGAGCCTGGGTCGCACCAGAAAAATCTTGTGGCAGCTCCCTTAGCACCTTACCCTCCGTCTTAGCGGGCTTCGGCGGCGGAGCCTGGGTCGCACCAGAAGTAGAAGGCTGCTGCGCTCGTGCCTGTTGTTGCTCTTGTCGTTGCGCTTGTTCTTGTCCTGCCGAAACCGATTGTTTGCCAGCCGTAGCGCCACCTCCGCGATCCTTGGAGACCTGCAGTTCATCCAGCCTCGCGCGAAAATTTCGATCAATCTTGGCTACAGTATCTTGCTGCTTATTCAGCGAGCGTGACGGACTCCCCACTTTCTCAAGCGTTCCCTTGCGACCCTTAAGTGCGGAAAAAGCACCCTTGCTCTTGTTGCGCGCTCCCTGATCTGCAGCTCGCTCAAGGTTTGCCCCATCTGTTTGTGAACTCGGGGTACTTCTGCCTGACTCGTTAATGCTTGCCATTATAGTTAGCCTCCAAAGTAAAAAAGCGGTTTAAAATCCTATCCCCAAAAACCAAGTCCATCGCAAATATTAATAAATCCGATCATCATTAGTCTTGGCATCAACCTATTATATCAATCTTCGGGCTATCACTCGTTTCAGCAATTTTTGGTCATTTCTAACACCTTTGCCAGCCGAGCTTACCTTCTTTGTCTTACAAACCAGCCATTCTGACTAGTTACCGAAATACTCTATACATTTATCTCCAGAATGCAACAAAATAATACAGATATTCGAAGTTTAATAGTAGAAATTCTAATCAAAGTCGTGTAATAGCAGCTCAATAACGATGCTTTTCCAATACTCTAGCCATAACCGCGTGCAGAGAAAATGTTCCTTGAAATTCTATTGACAAATAAGATATACTGCACAATATAAAAGTGAACATCTAACAATCAAGTTCTCCTATTTAACAGCGCAAAATAGCATAAAGCAGGCGAACGACTAAAACGGACAACCAGAAATAAACTCAGAAGCAAAAAATGCACGAGGAAATGGATAGTGCTAGAACAAAAAATCCCGCAATTAACAGAATTAGGCGGGAAATTAGCGCAAGACTCAAATCGACAAGTGCTGGAAGAGCTGCTAGCGCAATTACCACATGAAAAAAACAAAACAGCAACCGGAATAGATCCCATAGCCAATAGTAAAGAAAAAGTGATCAAAAGTGCTAGGCATATACTAGAAATCGTCTGGAGCATGCAGAATATGCAACATCTACATAAAAACCAAAGCAAAAAATAACGCAAATTGAAGCAACCTAACGCCATGTCAAACGCAACAAAACAACATGAAGGTGACCTAACATGACAGATAGCGGAATCAACCTTGGCGATATCGCCAGTTCTGTGGGATCGGCGGCTAGTAAGGCAATTGGCGATGTCAACGCTCTCGCAAAATCAGAAGACTTCGACGCATCAAATCCACAAGACATGGTGCAGATGCAGATGAAAATGATGAAAATGAATATGCTCGTGCAGTTCGAATCTCAAATGGTGAAATCCGTCGACGACATGGTCAAAGGTATCTTGCAAAGAATGAACTGATACTAGAAGCCGAAAAATCTACTCAACAAGGAGAAAATAGTGGCAAACATAACCAACATCGCACAAAAAGCAATGCATAATGTTGTAGGCTCGCCTAGCGAACCCGCTACCAGAACTAATTCTAGCGATGCCGATCTATTCCTAAAGCGCTCAGCCGCATACTACCACGCTCAAACACCATCCAGTCTCGATAGCGTAAGCTCATTGCGAGCGCAGCGCGATCCAATGCTAGCGCACACACTACAGAGTTTGGCTCCATCGGATACAAACTTCTCACCAACGCTAATGCACTCGCGCTTGCAAGCCGCGCAAAATAACTTGGCTAGAGCAACACAAAAAATAAACAGTAAAAAACTATTAGCAAGCGTACAAAGTCTACAGAAACAAATCGAAGCCGGACTAGCTCTACAACAAGAAGCAACCGATAATCAACGCTTGTTGATAAGAGCTTAAGAGAAAAAATGGTCATAGCAACAAATACCACATCTTCCGAAGAGCTAAAACCTGCTACCGACTCCCTTGAAAGCAAAAGCAAAACGCAGCAAAAAGCAGTAACTCCCAACGCAGACCAAGAATCTTGGCAGGCGTTAGGACACTACGCAGTCGGAGAAGTCTCGATCGGGCGCATCGAGAATGCGATGCAGGCATACCGCCTGTTGACCGTCTTGGAAGAAAATGAAACACGCTGGAAACTCGGGAAAGCCTTTTGCGCACTCGAACTCAACTCGCTCGACGAGGCGCGTGAAGCACTCGAAAGCGTAAGCATAGCAGATATAAATAAAGAGCAAGCAAAACTTTCAGGGCAACAAAAATTGTTCCAACGCTGCCAACTGCTCCTACAATCTATGCAAACACAAACCGTGGACAAAAAACAAAACAATCAAGCATACGAAAAAAATAATATAAGTAGCCAAGGTAGTTCCGAAAAGGTTATTCCTTTTCCTAACGCAAATAAACTGTAATGCTAGATCACCTCGCGTGGAAAACTCGCGCCGTGTAGGAAAATCGACTACTGAAACTAACCGCAAACTCGCACGAAGGGAGAAACAAACACCATGACACAATCACTAGAAAACGCAAGGCAGCTATTGCAGGAACTAGGGCGTGCGCTGAAACTAGACAAGCTAGAATTAGACGAAAGTAACACCGCTCGTCTCGTATTCGATGATGTGCTAACGGTAGATTTCGAAGCAGACCCGGAAGCTCCATATCTGCATGCATACGCCATATTAGGCGCGTTGCCAAAAGACGCTGACGCACGCGCAAAATTGCTCGAGGGGTTGCTAGCCGAAAGCCTAGTGATGCCAGGGGAACTGCCAGCAAGGGTCGTCGTCGATAGATCCATCGGCATGCTTTTGCTGAGCGTTCCTATACCCGTGCAATCAACAGACTTCGAGCCTTTCGAGCGAAAAGTAGGCGCACTAGTCAACCTAACCGAAGAATGGATGACGCGTCTTGGGCGCGGAGAATTCAGTGGTTCTTCTGCACAAAACAAAACTAGCGCAGAAATAACCGACACTGTAGGGCACAAAACACTTGCGATTTAAAAACGAAGCATGGTTTATAATCGATAAAAATTTGCAAGAAAAATCGCTTGCAAAAAAAATCTGAAAATGTAGAGCGCATGAATTAAGAGATGAGTGAGCTACTGCTCGACGAACTGGGGACTTATTTCGCCGCATTCACTCTAGCATCACCAAGATTGCTAGGCTTCGCGCTAATGATTCCGTTCTTCAACGGGCGAATTCTTCCGCCCGCAGTGAAAGGTGCCGTCTTCTTGGCATTAACCGTAGTAATCATACCTCCGCTAGCTTTCGTGCTAAAGCAAAACCCACTGTCAGCTACAGAGCATGTTATCTATTCCGTCAAAGAAATGGCCTTGGGGTTCTTGCTCGGATTCCCGATCGCACTAATCTTTCTAATCCCGCAGTCGATAGGAGACTTCGTCGATAACCAACGCGGCGCAGGAGTCGCTTCCCTGTTTAATCCAGCTTTCGGAGGGCAGACAAATTTGATGGGAATCTTCCTGGGCGAAGCTTTCATCGCTGTCTTCTTGGCTCTCGGCGGTTTTGCATTAATGGTAAAAATACTATACGATTCGTACCTATTGTACCCAGTGCTCGCTCCTCTGCCAACCTTCAACGAGCAAGCCCTTATCGCATTCGTCGCTGATTTTGCTGAATTCCTAGCTTTTATCATAAAACTCGCAGCTCCTATAATCTTCGTGATGCTACTCGCAGAAGTCGGGCTGGGACTGATAGGGAGGTTCGCGCCGCAACTTCAGGTATTCTTCCTCGCAATGTCCATAAAAAGTATGGTCGCTATATTCTTCCTACTATTCTACACAAGTGCAATAATGTCAGAAACTTGGAACCTATTCTCTACAAAATCTTTCCTACCAATATTAAGCAATTAACTGAATTCCATGCCAGGAGAAAAAACCGAACCACCTACTCCTAAAAAAATTCGTGACGCGCGAAAAAAAGGAAATTTCCTCTTCTCCAAAGAAGTCGTAGCAACAGCAACGCTACTAGCTGCTTTGCTAGCATTAAATGTCGGGCACTCTTTTTTCACCGACCCCTTATATCAATTGATCTCTTACAGTGCCGAAGCAGCAACAATGCCATTCGAGCAATCTTTCGGACGCTTGCTACAATTGTCAATTGGGGTCGTCGCGCGAGCCTCTTTATTAGTATATGGAGCAGTCGCAATCATCGCGATCGCCACAAATATGGCGCAAGTGGGGCTAGTCTTCTCAGGAGCTAAACTAACAAAAGGCTTCAAATCGTTAGATGCTATCAATAACGCAAAACAAATGTTTGCTAAAAAAAATCTCTTCTCTTTATTAATGAATATTGTAAAGGTAGCCGTCATCGGAATCGCCGTCTATCTACTTCTAATAGATCGGTTGGTAGAATTCGTACGATCGCCCTATTGCGGCTTCTCTTGCATTATGCAGCTCGGCATCTCTACTATACTAGTGCTAGGATTCGTTACCGTATCCGTATACCTCCCTATCGCCGTGCTAGACTATCTGGTGCAAAGGCATTTCTATATGAAAGAATTACGCATGTCTATCGAAGATATTAAAGAAGAGTTTAAGCAAACCGAAGGAAGTCCAGATATAAAGGCACAGCGAAGGCAAATACATCAAGAAATAATAAATAGTAGAACAGTCGATAGCGTTAAAAAATCTACCGCAGTAATCGTAAATCCAACAGAAGTCGCCGTTGCAATATACTATGAAGAAGAGAAGACACCATTGCCAAAAATAATGGCTAAAGGAACCGGTGGATTGGCAAAATTAATACGCAAGGTCGCCGAAGAAGAAGGAATACCTGTGTATGAAAGCGTAGACTTAGCACGCTCGATGAACGATGCTCTAGAAGTCGGAGCCTTCATAACATCAGAGTTTATCGACCCTGTCGCAGAAGTATTGCACTACATACGCACTCTAGAACAAAATTCTTAAAACAAAGCCTTTGAGTTAAAAATTATGAGTTTCGCTAGTTGGTTTCAAAAATTTTGCTCTAATAAGGGCTTGGGAGAACTACAGCATTCTAGCGATAGTATGGAAGAAAAAGGAACTTTGGAAAAAGAAATACTCCTAGGTGAGGGAGCCGAGCAAGTCGTTATTAAATTCTTAATAAAAGCACAGAACATAGGGACAAAACTAACACTAGAGTGTGTAGTCGCAACTATCCCTTTCAATCAATTCAGGCGGCTAGCTTTCTTACAGCAACGTTTGTGCTTGAATACTCCACACGAGACAGGAGGGGTAGGATATCTAACAGTGCGCGGAAAAAACGTGCTATTCGTAAGCTCATGGCGCGAGGTAGCAACCGCAACAACAAGCGAACGAGACGCTAATCTACATTTTAGCGAATTCGTAGCGCGTGCACGCAGGTATCGGAAAATTTTCTACGATTACACTATAAAACAATTGCAGGAGAGCGGGGACGGTGATGTTCTCGCGCTACAAGGAAAAACCATTAGTAATAACAACCCTGCTACCGGTGCTTTGAAAATATAAAAGTAACAATGTTAATGCCAATGCCATTGCCATTCTATTATTAACCTCCTATGATCCCAGAACTTGAAACCTTCTCGACCGTATCAAAAATTTGCTGGGTATATAAATAAAAATCGCCGCCCAAAACACCTATCATCCCATATAATGTCAATGCGACCGCCATCAATTTAAATGCAAAGGGTAGCGTCTGCTCTTGCACTTGCGTAAGCGCCTGCACTAAACTGACCAATACACCAACCAACGCTGCCGCAATTACCACAGGCATCGAAGCGATAAGTACTAACTTCAACGCTTGACTAGTAAAACCATAAATCGAAGTTATCTCCATACTAACCACCTACCTGATAACTTAATACCAAACCGTGTACCAAACGAGTCCAACCATCTACCGCAACAAACAAAAATAACTTAAAGGGCAACGATATAGTAACAGGCGAAAGCATCATCATACCTAAAGCTAGCAAGATGTTCGCTACAACCATATCAAGTGCAATAAACGGAAGGTAGATCAAAAAACCAATCTTAAATGCCTCGCTCAACTCGGTTACCGTGAAGGCAGGTAGTAAAACTAGAAGCTTCAATCGGCTCGCATCAAAAGATACTTTACCCGCCCATAGTTTCTCTACTGTCTCCTCAAAAAATATTACATGTTTCATGTCCGCGTGCTGTTCCAAAAACACGCCAATCGGCTCAGATATAAAACCTAAATGTGGAAGAAACGAATCACGCGTGCGTAGAATTTCTTCGAGTCGCCCTGCAACCTCAACGCCAACCGGCAGCATAATATACGCCGACATCGTCATCGCTAAACCATAGATAACCATATTCGGCGGAATCTGCTGAATGCCGAGCGCGTTACGCACTAGCGAAAAAACAACCGCAATCTTCACAAAAGATGTCACAGATACCGCGATAAAAGGCAACAAGCCGAGCAAGCCCATCCCGAACAGTAAATCCGGCGAGACCGTTATACCATCCACTGCTACAACCCAATATCTTCGCAAAAATGATGGAAGACAGCTAGCAAGATTATGCCTCGCATCAACTGATCATTTAAGTCGCTGCCCCACCCGAGACAAGCTTCGTGATACGGAAACCTATACGACCGCCCAATTCGACAAACTCTCCATGCGCAAACGCTTGCCCTCCACTCTTTGCAATGACCTTATCGAGAGAAACCGCAGGCATCTCTATCACCGCACCACTAGATACATTAGCCAACGCCGAAATAGGCAAAGTAACCCGACCAACCTCGAAGTCAATACGAACTTCCATCTTTTCGATCGGAGACAGAGGGGGGGAAGCAACCGATGACCCTGTCGCGATAACTTCAGTCTCGTTAATCGCGCTGTTCTGGCTATCTACCGCGCCAATCGATGGCACATCAGCAGGAGAAGACACATCCCGCGCAGAATCCTGTAATCCTTCCCTCGCATTACTCCCCACATCACCTTCTCCAGCATTATCACTCATATCTTATCTCCGATTAGAAATTCCAATAAGACACACACAGCCTACTCATTTTCTATTGGAAAAACAACCGCATTTTAACTATACTACAGCGAATAAGCTGGTCTCTAATTCGCCTACGCCATCGCTAGTGTCAATTTTCAATCACATAACCAAAGCAATATCCGGACGGCAGGATCTTATACTGGCGACATTCGTCGTATCCGTTATCTTCATGCTCGTCATTCCGCTACCAACTGTAGTGGTCGACGTGCTGATCGCATTCAACATAGCTATCGCCGTAATCTTGCTGATGGTCGCTGTCTACTTGGCAGCTCCTCTCGACTTCGCAGCATTCCCCGCTGTCTTACTGATAACAACTCTATTCCGACTAGCTCTATCCATAAGTACAACTAGATTAATTCTACTACAAGCAGACGCAGGAGAGATAATACAGACCTTCGGAGAATTCGTCGTCGGAGGAAATCTAGTCGTCGGACTCGTAATATTCCTGATACTAACAATCGTACAATTCATCGTGATAACAAAGGGCGCAGAAAGAGTAGCAGAAGTCAGTGCCAGATTCTCCCTAGACGCGATGCCAGGAAAGCAACTCAGCATCGATGCCGACGTGCGCGCAGGCTCCCTGACGCTAGAAGAAGCAAAAATACAGCGTAACAACATCCAACGCGAAAGCAAACTATACGGTTCAATGGATGGCGCAATGAAATTCGTCAAAGGAGACGCAATCGCATCACTAATTATCGTCTTCGTTAATATGCTCGGAGGGTTAGCTATAGGCTCCATACAACGCGGATTGTCCTTTGGAGAAGCAATTCAAGTCTACTCAATCCTAACGATAGGCGACGGTTTAATAGGGCAAATCCCCGCGTTGTTCATTTCCATAACCGCAGGAATCATAGTTACTCGCGTCACCGACGACACGCATAAAACTAACTTGGGGCGCGATATCGGACAACAAATAGGGAGACAACCAAAGGCTCTGCTCGTCGCTGGCGCGATGCTATGCGTATTCGCAATAATACCAGGATTCCCATGGGTCGTGTTCTTAACACTCGCCGCTGTTCTAACCGCACCAGCATTCGCAACTATGATAGCAACGCAAAAAGAGAAAAGAAAAGTAGCAAGCAAGCCTCGAACAACACTTACCACTCCAATCGAAGCAACCGAAGATACAACCGACCAAGAAGCTGCCGAAAAACCTGCAAAAGAAATCTTCTACCCAACCGTACCACTACTACTAGAACTACCAACACAAGTATCAGAACTAGAAGACCTGGCAAGCATCGAAAGCACCATCAATGGGCTACGCTTGTCGCTATACTATCGATTAGGAATAGCATTGCCAGAAGTCGCCATGCGCATAAATAATTCTTTGGAAGGAGAAAAATATCGACTATTCGTTGGCGAAATA
>JABAAW010000015.1 GCA_014238535.1 Alphaproteobacteria bacterium | reverse complement strand
ACTTTCATCCTTTTGAAAAATCAGACAACCCATGAAGTAATTACTACTGTCTTCTGCCGTGAAAAATTCTTTTATAGATTTTATAAAAAAATCCCACATATCTTTTTTCCAAATATAATTTCTTTGAAAATGCGGGGTGCGTAATCGCGTTCGATCAATCAGCTCAATGATAGAGTAAGTGCAACTTTCCATTTTTACTTGCCTTTGTTTATCTGTTTCACCAGCAAATAATACTTATATTTTTTTAAAAATACAAGTATTTTGACACCCTACCTTCCCTTCCATATTGGAGATCGTTTTTCTGCGAATGCGCGCGCGCCTTCTTCGTGATCTTCGCTATTGTAGAGTTTCTGTAGCGTTGAGAATTTTTGCCGAGCGATACGGCTCATCACATCTTGGAATGGTTTAGCTTCTGCTTCGCGCACGACTTCTTTTATGGCGGCGAAGACGAGCGAAGGACCGGTTGCGAGCAGTTTTGCCTCCTCCCGCACGCGTTGCATTAGCTTATCGGCATCGACGAGCTCCTTGACGATGCCCCACCTGCATGCTTCTTCTGCGTTCATCCAGCGTCCGGTTAGCAGCATATCCATGGCGACATGGTATGGTATCCGTTTTGGTAGTTTTACGCTTGCGGCGTCGGCGAGAGTGCCGGCGCGAATTTCTGGTAGAGCGAAGCTGCTTTCGGGCGTTGCGTATAGAATATCGCATGATAGCGCGAGTTCGAATCCTCCGCCGACGGCCATGCCGTTGATTGCGGCTAGTACGGGCTTATTCATGTTTAGCAACTCTTGCAAGCCGCCGAAGCCGCCGATACCGTAGTCTGAGTGCACTTCTTCGCCGCCTGCGGCTGCCTTTAGGTCCCAGCCGGCGGAGAAGAATTTAGCGCCTGCGGTTGCTAGAACGCCTACGCGTAGTTCGTCGTTGTCGCGCAAGGCTTGGAATGCTTTACCTAGGGCTTGACTGGTTTTTTGGTCGATGGCGTTTGCGGGAGGACGCTCGAGTATGATTTCGCAGACGCCGTCGGCGCAGTTTACCTTTACTTCGTTGCTAGTATTTGCTGTTGCATCGGTCATTTTTCTGCTCCTTTTGAGTTTTGTGATTGGGTTTATGCTAGTGCTGTTGAGAGGTTGGTTAGTTAACTGCTGGTTAGCCGCACTAGCGCGTCTGCGGCGATGGCGGCGCTGCCGTCCTTGCAGCCGTTGGTGCGCACGATTACGGGATTTAGGTCGAGTTCTATCAGGCTTGCTTCGTTTTTTTCAGCGAAGTCGGATACGCGCTCGCCGAGACGCAAGAAAGCCTCGATGTCGCCAGCGGGCGCGCCGCGATAGCCTTTTAGCAGAGGCATTACTGGAAGCGATTCTAGCGCGGATAGCAATTCGCTACGAGTTATGGGTAGAGGCAAGGTTACCTTGTCCTGCATCAGTTCGACGAGCCTGCCGCCGGCGGCGATTGTCAGCATTAGCCCGAACTGCTCGTCGCGTGTAATTCCTAGTAGTAGTTCGCACACTGCGCCTGATATTTGCTCCTCGACGAGTAATTTTTTTGCGAATTTTTGCAAGCGTGCGCAAGACTTCTCGATGGCTGTGTGCGAGTTTAGATTTAGTTCGAGTGCGCTCACCTCGCTTTTATGAGGAATGCCCAAAGCCTTGATGACGACGGGCAGTCCGATTTTTTGCTGGAACTCGCAAGCCTGAATGCTGGATTCGATGACCTGCCCGCGCGGGACGGGGATTCCGTGTTGAGCGAGTAAAGTTTTAGCAGAAGCCTCGTCGAGCAAGATGGTGTTACGAGTTGCGTTTGCTTGCGCGAGTTTGACTTTCTCGTTGCTTGCCCGCAAGAACAGCTGGTTAGAGGCTTTTTCTTTACGATTATTTTTTTGTAAATGTAGCCATGCGCTACCTATTTCGGCTGCGACCTCGATTGCATCTAACGCCTCCTCTATCCCGTATAGAGGAGCGATGCCTTGTTGCATGAATTTATCAGCCCAGACTTGTGGCATGTTTTCGTGCAAGGTAGCAACGACTGCGGCACGCGCGTTAGTTGCTTTGACGGCGTCTTTTAGAGCAAGTGCGGAGGGTATCCAGTCTTTATCAGAGCAGCGCGTAGGGTTGGGGAAGTCGATGATCAACAAGTGCAGATCGAAGTTGCAAGTTAGCATAGCGGAGAAGGTGCGCGTTAGTGCGTTTTGTTTTGCCCATATAAAGGTGTGGTAGTCGAGCGGATTGTCTACGCTTACTATATGTGAAAGAGTTTTTTTGATATTGGAGTGCTGTTTAGCGGAGAGTTTAGGGAATTGTATTTTTTTTCTCTTATGCGCGGCGTCTGCGATTAGAGCGGCTTCGCCGCCTGAGCAGCTCATGGAAGAGATTTTTGCGCTGTTTAGCGGTCCTGCGCTGTGCAGTATTTTCAGTACTTCCATAAGGACGGGCAAGGATTTGACCTGCCCTACCCCGAGTCGCTTTAGAGCGGCGGCGGTAGCCTCGTGCGCGCCGGCGATGGATGCGGTGTGCGAGAATGTAGCACGCTTTGCTTGCTCGCTTTGCCCGAGTTTTAGAACGACGATGGGTTTTTTTATTGCGCGCGCGCGTTCTGCGAGATTTAGCAAGCGCTCGATTTCGGTTATACCTTCGATGAGTAACGCGATTGCAGAAATTCGCTTGTCCTCTATCAAGTTTTGCGCGATTTCGAGCATGCCTATTTGCGCTTGATTTCCCATGGAAGCGAAGAAGGCTAACGGCACGCCGCGCTGCTGCATGGACAAGTTCATGGCGATGTTTGAGGATTGCGTCAGAATTGCGACGCCGCACTTGATTTTTTTTGCAGCGTGCTGATCAGGCCACACGGCTATGCTATCGAGGCAGTTTACGAACCCATAGCAGTTTGGACCGAACAAAGGCATGTCGTCTGCGGCTTCCAGCAGTTGCTGCTGTAGGTTGTATCCGTCTTTCACCTCGCGTTGCGTTTCGCTAAAGCCTGCAGCGTAGCAGACGACCCCGCCTGCCTGCATTGCTTGCAATTCGCGCGTTAGTTCTATCGATAGCTTATGGTTGACGCCTAGGAAAGCAACATCTGGCGGCACAGGTAAGTCCTTTACGCTAGCAAGGCATGGAATTCCGCATACTGATTTTTTGCGGGGATGTATGGGGAATATTTTACCGCGATAACCCATTTTTAGGCACTGTTGAACGACTTGCGCGGCTTCTTTTCCGCCGCATGCAGCGATTGACCGTGGGCGCAGTAGACGAGCGAGTCGTGCCTCGCGCGTGGAGATTGCTGTTTTTTTGTCTGTTTTTTTAGCGAGGGATTTATTCACGCGAACGATTGCCCTATAGGTGAGTTTTACTACGGGAGTTGTTTTTTTTCTAATGGTCGCAGTATATGTCGAGCGATGATGTGTCGTTGTATTTCGGAAGTTCCGTCCCAGATTCGCTCGACACGAGCGTCGCGCCAGAATCGCTCGAGCGGTAAATCTTGCATCAGCCCCATACCGCCGTATATTTGTATTGCGTTGTCTGTTACGCGCGCGAGGGTTTCAGTTGCGAATAGTTTTGCGGATGCGATTTCGCGTTGAGCTGGTATTTTTTGGTCTAGTTTCCAAGCGGCGGCTAGAGTTAAGCAATCGCTTGCGTCTATTTCTGTTATCATATCGGCTAGTTTGAATGATGTGCCTTGGAATTTTCCGATATTTTGTCCGAACTGCTTTCGTTGCGCGGCCCAGCTAGCTGCGAGTTCGAAGACCCTCCTTGCGCGCCCGACGGCTTGAGCTGCTACGGTCAGCCGAGTAGCGTATAACCATGTATCCATTAATTCGTATGCGCGCTCTGGCTCGCCTAGCACATGTTCGTCTGTAACGAAGCAGTCGTCGAAGTTTAGAATTGAATTATTGTAGCCACGATGGGAAACGCTCTCGTAGCCTTTATTGATAGAGAAACCTTTTGTTCCGCGTTCGATGATGAAGCAAGTAAGATTTTTTTTTAGCATATGCGCGTCTTGCTTCTCGCTTGTAGCGAAGAAGGAAATTACGAAATCTGCGTGTTCGGCGCCTGAAATGAAATGCTTTGTACCGTTTAGTATCCAGCCTTGAGTGCTATTGTTTTTGGCGCGAATTGCTTTTGCCTGCATGTTTTTAATATCTGAGCCGGCGTTTGGCTCGGTCATAGCGATAGCGTCCATTTTTTCTCCGCGCACTGCGGGTATGAGGAATTTCTTTATTTGCTCTCCCTTGCAGGCCATGAGTATGTTTTGCGGTCGCCCCCAGAAATGGGTTAGAGCCATGGAAGCTCTTCCTAGTTCTCGCTCGAGCAAAGTTAGGCTCAGATGGTCGAGTCCGCCGCCGCCGACCTCTGTTGGAAAGTTAGGAGCATAGAAACCCAAGTCCAGGACTTTTTTTTGTATTTGTTGAGCGATTTTTTTATCGACATATCCGTTTTGCTCGACTTGTTGTTCTAGCGGGTATATTTCCTGCTCGACGAATCGGCGAACGGTTTCGACGATTATATTTTGCTCTGCGTTTAGTGCGAAATTCATACTTTCTCGCTTTGCTTATGTATTGCTATAATGTTTGCACTATAGACGAAAAGCGTGCGGAAAATACTATCCTTTATATGCTTTGCTATACTTTGGCTATGTTTTTTAGTATTGCGTTATTTTTTTTAGCAAAGTTGCGCGCGCGTTGCGAATGTTGCTATAGTGTTTTAGCGACGACCTTGAAAGGAGGATGATTCTATTATCATGCTTGGTATAAATATTCGGCGTTGGTTTCTCTCGCGTTTATCGCAGACTTGTTATGGTGAGTTAGAGTTGACTCTACCTGATGGTAGCCGTCACACATTTACGGGTAGCGATTCTGGAGTTTCAGCTGATATTCATATACTTAGTTGGCGCTGTATTTTGAAGATTGTTTTTCAGGGTAGCGCGGGTTTTGGAGATGCTTGGGTCAAGGGTTTATGGACTACGAGTGACCTGCAGAGTTGCTTGGAGTTTTTTGTAGTTAACTATTCTCGGCATGGCATGGAAGGAGGCTTTAGTTTAGCGCAGCTTT
Source organism: Alphaproteobacteria bacterium (assembly GCA_014238535.1). Classification (GTDB taxonomy): domain Bacteria; phylum Pseudomonadota; class Alphaproteobacteria; order JABAAW01; family JABAAW01; genus JABAAW01. Next base: position 23,615 of record JABAAW010000015.1, on the reverse strand, counting down.
TGATTCGCTTACGCTATGCTTTGCGTAGTAACACGCTGAAAGGCAGTAAGCGTAACATTACTGCGCACTACGATTTAGGTAATGATTTTTATAAGGTTTGGCTTGATGGTACGATGAGTTATTCGAGCGGTATATTTACGCCGTCGGTTAAGACTCTTAGAGAAGCGCAGGATAAGAAGCTGGATCGGATTTTGCAGCGTTTGCAAAAGAACTCTCGTATTTTAGAGATAGGTTGCGGTTGGGGAGGATTTATCCAGCGAGCGGTTAGCAATGGTCATGCTGTGCATGGTATTACGCTTTCGCGTGCGCAGGCTAGTTGGGTACGAGAGAATACGAAGTCTTTGGGCGGTCGAGCGACGGTTAGCTTGCAGGACTATCGAGAAGTTAGTGGAAAGTTTGACGCGGTAGTTTCGATAGAGATGTATGAGGCGGTAGGCGAGGCTTATTGGCGTCAGTATTTTTCTAAGATAGCGGAGGTGTTGACGAAGAATGGAACGGCACTTATCCAGGCGATAACGATTAGGGATAGTTACTTTCCCTCCTACCGCCGAGGCACGGACTTTGTGCGCAGTTATATTTTTCCGGGAGGCATGCTTGCCTCGAAGAGACGTTTTTGCGCTGAGGCTGAGGCTGCGGGCTTGCGTGTAATCGAGGTTTTTTCTTTTGGCAAGAGTTATGCCCGCACGCTTGAGACTTGGCTAAAGAATTTTGACTTGCATTGGCATAGCCTTAAGGAGTTAGGTTTTGATGAGCATTTTGCGCGTATATGGCGTTTTTACCTAGCGGGCTGTCGAGCGAGTTTTGTATCTGGCGATTGTGATGTATCGCAAATTCATTTAACACCTGCGCGTTGATAGACTTTATTTCTGCTAGACCTACCATCCTTTAGCGCTGATGGTAGTTAGGGTTCTTTTTATCTGTAGCGGCAACATTTGCCGTTCTCCTAGCGCGGAGGCGATTATGCGTGCGCGTGTTGATGATGATTTAGTATATTGCGACTCCTGCGGTTTGGAGAGTTACCATATAGGAGAGCCGATAGACTCACGAGCGCGTGTTGCGCTGCTAAAGCGCGGTATTGATAGCACGAGCCTGCGCGCGCGGCAGCTAGAAGCGAATGACTTTCAAGATTTTGATTGGCTACTTGCGATGGATCGTGGTCACCTATCGTATTTGCAAGAACACAGTATGGCGAATGCTGGTTGTCGCATTTCGTTATTTTTGGATTCGCTGGATTCGCGCAAAGGTCAGAGCGTTCTCGACCCCTACTATGGTGACAGGCATAACTTTGAGAGCATGCTGGATGATATCGAGGCTGGAGTTTCTGGCTGGCTATCGTTTTTCACTAAGCAGCGTTGCTAGCGGTTTTTATAACATCACTTTTAGATTAGCATGCGCTTGGCGTTACGCGAGAGGGTTGAGGAACGGCTCGAAGCGAGCATCACGAGCGAGCGAGCGTTGAGCGGAGGTTGCTTGAGTTTATGTATGCGCGCGTTATTGAGCGATGGCAGGGAGGTTGTCATCAAGCACGGGGATGGCTATTTTTTGCTTGAGGAGCGCATGCTATCGGACTTGAGGAATGCGCTTTCTGGCATTGCTCGCACTAATTTTTTTTGCACTAGCCCGCGCGTTTACTACGCGGATTCGGACATGCTAGTTATGGAATGGATAGCGCATGGAAGGGTTAGGAATTCGAAAGCCTACGAGCAAGCGGGTGAGTTGCTAGCACGCTTGCATTCACTCGAGCCTACTGGGTTAGAGAATGATGCTGGCTTTTTTGGTTTTGCGTATGACACGCCGCTCGGCAAACTTATGCAGGACAACCGTCGCTCTAACAGCTGGTCTGATTTCTACCGCACGAGGCGCATAGTTCCGCTTGCGGAGCGTTGCTTATCTACGGGGGTGCTGGACTCTAGCCTACATCGACAGGTTTTAGTTTTTTCTGAACGCCTAGACGACTTGCTTTCTGGTCGTTGCGCTACCCGCGCGAGCCTTGTGCACGGCGACCTATGGAGTGCGAACATGCTTTTTGACGGCGATGGATTGCGTGCGCTTATCGATCCTGCGCTATACTATGGCGATGGGCTAGTAGATTTGGCGATGCTGCGTTTATTTCCTGCATTTGACGAGTCTTTTTTTTCTTCTTACCGCGCGAGCATTGTTGAGACGATAGATTCTTCGACTGAGCGTTTGTGTATGGATGTGTATAGTGTTTATCCATTGCTAGTGCATTGCCTTTTTTTTGGTAGCGGTTACTGCGAGCCGCTGGCACGAGTCTTGCATCGCTATGTTGGGTAAGATTAATTTTCATGATCTGCGGCACGAGCTGCAGAACGGCGAGTTTGAGTATATTATATGGTCGGCAAAGTAAACCTATCCTTTGACCAGCGTCAAAGCCTTTACAGATTGCAAGAGATTTCTCGTTTATCGACGAGAGCGAACGAACGCTTGACGACGCAGCGTCGTATTAACTCACCAGTGGATGGAGTTACGGATTACTTTATCTCTGAGCGTTTGGGAGAGACATTAAATATAATTGAGCGTCGGCGAACGGAGATTGAAAATGGAGTTTCTGCGTTGCAAACTCAGATTGATGGCATCGAGGGCGCACGCGACTCGTTGCAGACGGCGCGTGGTCATCTGATTGACGCGCGTCGGCTTGCGCTTAACGGCACGGCGAGTACGAGTGCTTTGGAGCAAGGCACGCAACAGTTTTTGGATGTATTTAGCTCGTTGATTCTTATAGTTAAGGACTCGGAGTATCTTGGTCTAGAGTTGTTGACGAGCACGGATCGTAGACTAGAGGTACGCTATAGCGAAGATAGGGAACAGCGTTTAGAGGTGCAGGGTCGTAATTTATTTGCGTTGGACACGGATATTGCTACTGGCGGTTTATTTTCTGGCAACGGCGTTCGCAGTGGTGCTACGGGCGAGTTATTCGATTTAGCAGACAACAATATACTTTTATCGAACTTTGTGCCCCCGCGAGGAACCGTTAGTTTTATTGGATTTGCGAACTTTATAGACGAGCCAGCCTTTATAGATACGATAGAAGAGAACCTCACCCGTGCGCTCTCGCGACTTGAGACGCACGAGCGTTTTTTTGCGAACAATATATCGATATTGCAATCGCGTTTATCATTTTCATATAATTTCAGTAATACATTATCTAATTCGCTAGACGATATTACGAAGGTTGATAGTAGCGAGGAGGCGGTTATCATTTCGGCTTTACAGACCCGCAATAGTTTAGCGATTTCGTCTCTTTCGCTATTAGATGGGCGCAACGAACAGCTTTTGCGTCTGCTACAATAGTTTAGTGCTATTATTTTTACGTTAATGCTTCTTCTGCAAGAAGAATTTTTATTTTTTTGTTGACAGACGCGATTTTTCGCTAGATACTGGCGTTGTCTAGGGAGAACCCTAGTCTTTTCAGAGCACGGCAGAAGTTGTGCGCGGAAGATGTACGAAGATTGACGAGTATTTTCTTGTATTTTACGAGCATTGTTCTTGTTATTTATTTTCTGATTATGCTTCGGCTGTGCTTAATTCCAGAAGGAGACTATTACTATGGCTGATGATATTGCCTTATCTAGTGCGCAACGCACTACATTAATTTCGTTGCAACAAATTGATCGAAACTCTGCTGTTGCGCAGCGGCGCTTGTCCTTTGGTCAGCGCATTGTTGATGTTACGGACGGTCCGACGCAATTTTTCCAAGCTCGAGCACTTAGTGAGCGAGTATCGTTATTTGGCGAGGTTAACGAGAATGTTGGTCAAGCTATTTCTGCTTTGCAAAACCAGCTTACGAGTCTTTCTGCGGTTCGCTCTTTCATTAATCAGGCGATTGGCTTGTTGCGAGATGCTGAAGCCGCGATTGGTAATGCCCAACGACTAACAGCACTTACTTCGGTTTATACATCGGTTTTCACTCAGTTGGCTCATCTTGCAGATAACGATGCTGAGTACGGCGGTTTGAACCTACTAAACAGCACATCTCGTAATCTTACGGTAAACTTCAGCGATGATACTGCTTCTACGCTAGCTGTTGGAGGTAGGAATATTTTCGGTACGGGAGCTGCAACTGCGGCTAAGGGTAATTTATTTTCGGATGCCTACATTACCGCAGCTGGCGTATTAGCTTTCGCTGTTTTTACTACTGTCACCATAGCTGGTTTTTCTGCTTTGACTGCTTCGAACGCTGATCAGCTTGGGGCTATTCGTTCTCGTTTGAACATTGCCTTGGGGCGCTTAGAGAGTACCGAGAGCTTTTTTGGTAACAACATCGCTATTTTACAAACGCGTTTGGAGTTCGGTATTGATTACAGAGACAACTTGACGATTGGTCGAGATAAGATAGTTGTTGCGGATGTTAACGAGGAGGCTGCGATATTGACGACATTACGTACGCGTAACCAGATTGGTATTGGAGCCCTTGCCTCGAACGCTGAATCGGAACAGCAATTGCTACGACTACTTCAGTAGTATTGGATAATCTGCGGCTATATTAATTTAGCCGCACAAGATATGGCGGTCTGTGCTTTTATAGCGCGGACCGCCTTTTTTGTTGTTTGTTATGGCTTATCACGATTGTAGCCGAAGTTCTAGCCTACCTGATATTGGATCGCTTTCGTGTATTTGGACTTTTACTTTAGAGCCGAAAGCGATATTTTGCCCGTCGACGATTGCTTGCTCGCGCCCGTACTCGAAGCGGTAACTTTGGCTATGACTGCGTTCGACTATTCCCTCGATTGCGAACTCGAGTAGCCGAACGAAGAAGCCGAAAGGCTTTACCCTAACGACGATTCCATCACAGATTGCAGCTTGCGGTTTTGCGAGTATCCGTTCTTGCAAATGCAGGCAAGCGATGCGTTGAAAGATAGCGCGTTCTACGTCGATTGCGGAACGCTCGCACTCTACCAGATGCTCGCACAACTCTGCGCTTGCCACAGACTCGTCTGGAGCAGCCTCGTCTGGAGCAGATTCGCCTGAAGCAGCTTTGTCCATTGCAGCCAAGACGGCACGATGTACGAGCAGGTCGGCATAGCGGCGAATGGGAGATGTGAAATGGCAGTAGTTATCTAGGGCGAGAGCGAAGTGCTCGGAGTTTTCGCAAGTGTAGCGAGCTTGCGATTGAGCGCGAAGCACTGCCTCGACGACGAGTGCTGGGGTTGTTGTCGAGTTTTCGCTTTGCTCGTAGCTGCTTGCGAGCAAAGCGCGTAGTTGCGAGCGTTTAGCCTGCGTAGCATTGGGTTTCTGCGAACTAGTTTTGCTGCTATTTTTACATGCTAGCAAAGAAGAAGACAAACCCAACCTAGCGATATCTTGCTGCAAGGCTTGCCACTTGTCGTGCTGCGGAGGTTCGTGGTTACGCGCGACGAATGAGATACTTTTAGCTATGCCTTTAGCATTACTTTTTACTTTTTTATGCGAACTAGTTTTGTTTAGGAACTCTGCGATAGTTGCATTTGCGGCTACCATAAAATCCTCGACTATTCGTTGTGCGTCGCTAGTGCTTTTTTCTTCTATTGCGATGCAGCTTATGCGTCCGTCTGCGTGCGTTTGCAGTTTAGGATATGGCTCGCTTCGCTCGATATGTAAAGCACCGCGTTCTGCACGCGCGAGCGCGAGTGCACCCCATGCCTTGTATAGATTTAGTATGCACTTATCGATGTGCATAGTTGGGCTTGTTTTGCTTTTGCTGTTATTGCTTTTTTTATTTTCGAGCAAGTTATCTACCTCGCGGTATGTGACTCGAGCGATAGATTTTATGACGACCCTTGCTATCCGATATTTTTGTATGCGCCCTACTTTATCGATTTCTATTTCGACCATCAGGCAAGGTTTTTCGCATAGAGGCTTTAGCGAGCATAGTTCTTCGGAAAGACGCTTTGGAAGCATATTGATAGCGCGCTCTGGCAAATATATGGAGTTTCCGCGTGCGCGTGCGTCTAGGTCTATTTCTGCGCCCTGCTTGACATAGAAAGCGACGTCGGCGATTGCGACATTGATACGGAAGCCGCCGTTTGCGAGAGGAGTTGCGTGTATCGCGTCGTCGAAATCGCGAGCGTCCTCGCCGTCGATGGTAACGAATGGCATGGCGCGTAAGTCTTCACGGGGGATTTTTTCTGACGAGTTTCTAGAGGCATGGGCTGAGATGTTTGCTTTACAGAATTCGTATGCCTTCAGGTTTTCGGCGGAGGCGGTTACTTCTGGTTTTGTTGTGTAGTTATCGCTGCGTGTGTGCTGGCGCAGGCTCAGTGAGCATAGGAAGCCTACGTCGCCGTCGAAGTAGCCTAGCGATTCTAAAGGTTTAGCTAGCAGTATGCGGCGGTGCCAACCACCGCGAGAAACGCGCGCGCCGCCTGCTTGTTGTATTAGCCGTGCACGCACGACCTCGCCTTCGCGCCACCTACCACTACCTTGCGAGTTGCGCGCATACCCATAGTCTGCTTCTTCTGGGGTTAGAGAGAAGAAACGTTTTTTTCCGCGTTCTGCGAGTAGTAGCGAAGGATGTGGTGCTAGGTTTATTTGCCCGAAGACAATTGCGCCCGGTCGGTGCGCTTTTTGTTTAGCCTTTTTTCGCACGGCATCGGCATCACCATCGAACCTAGCACGCAACCTATGAGACTTATCACGGTGATTACCTTTGCCTTTGCGCCGAGCGTAATTATTTTTCGCTACCTTGTACATAGCTCGCCTTATCGCGCCTGCGCTATTAAGTTGAGTTTTCGGAGGCTTTTTTTGCGGTTTTTGTCGCTGCCGTCTTGGAGGTTTTTTTCACGAGTGCTTTTTTGACTGAAGTAGTTTTTTTAGTTTTGGTAGATTTTTTAACTAAAGTAGATTTTTTAACTTTGGTAGATTTTTTGACTTTAGTAGTTTTTTTGACTTTGGCTTTTGCTTTGACTATGGTTTTAGTTTTTGCGGTTTTGTTATTTTTTGCGATTTTTTTATCGAGTATATCGATAGCCTCGTCGATAGAAACCTCTTCGGGATCGATTGAACGAGGCAAGGATGCGTTGATTCCGTCGTGCTTCAAGTAGAATCCGAATCGTCCTTTTTTTACGATTATAGGCTTTCCGCTTTTGTTGTGATTCCCGAGTTTTTTTCCGTCAGACCCTCCTTCTGCGATTACGACGACGGCGCGATTGATACCTATCGTCATTACGTCGTCCTGCTCTCCCAGCCCTGAATATGCGCCGTCGTGCAACAGGAATGGACCGAATCGCCCTAGTCCGGCTTTTACGATTTTAGCTGTTTGCGGATGACTTCCTACCTCGCGAGGTAGAGATAGTAGTTCGCAGGCGCTTTCGAGGGTTATGGTTTTTAGGTTGAACTGCTTTGGTATGGCGGCGCGTTTTGGTTTTTTTTTGGAGCTTTTTTTATCGCTAGTTTCCCCGCGTTGCAGGTATAAGCCATAAGGCCCTCGACATAGTAGCACGGGCAAGCTGGTTTCGGGGCAAGTCCCTAGTGTATGAGGTAGGATCAATCCGCTTATACTTTCGTCTTGCGCGCTTCCGTCGGCGAGCCCTCTGGTATATCGACAATCGGGATATATTGAACATCCGATGAATGCGCCGTGCCGTCCTGGATGTATTTCTAGTCGCCCTTGCTTGCAAGTTGGGCAAACGCGCGAGGCTTGCGAGCCGTCCTCTTGGGGTGGGAAGTAGTAGTATGCGAGGTCATTGTCTAGTTGTTCGCGTACTTTTTCTGGCTCGAGCGCGGCACCTTGCTCGAGTTTCACTTTGAATTCGCTCCAGAATTCTTGTAAAGCCTTTCGCCAATCGCCCTCCCCGCAGGCGATTTTGTCTAGTTCTTCTTCTAGGTTTGCGGTAAATTTATAGTCTATGTATTTTGTGAAGTTGTGTCGCAGGAAGCTAGTAGCCATTCGTCCTGCGTCTTGAGGTATCATTTTTCGGTTTTCTAGAGCTACATATCCGCGAGTTTTGAGTACATTTATGATTGCGGCGTATGTTGAAGGTCTTCCGATTCCAGCCTGTTCTAGTTCTCGAATTAGCCTAGCTTCGGAGAAATGCGGAGGCGGTTGAGTTTCGTGTCGATTGGCGTCGACTTTCGCGGGCGTTATTTTTTCACCGACCTTTAGCGGAGGCAAGGTATCGCCCTCGACGTCGTTATCATCTTCGTCGCTTGACGAGTCGCGGTATATTTTCAGGAATCCGTCGAACTCGATGCGCGAGCTTACGGCGCGTAGTTTTGTTGTTTCGAGTTCGCCGTTTCCGACGATATCTATTGCTTGCTTTGCGATGACGGCGCTGACCATTTGCGATGCGATAGCACGGCGCCATATCAATGCGTATAGCCTACTATGATCTTTATCGATGAATGGCTCTACTTCTTGGGGAGTGTATGCGAAGTTGATGGGTCGAATTGCTTCGTGTGCTTCTTGTGCGTTTCGCGCTTTGGTTTTGTAGAATCGCGGGGCGTCTGGCAAGTATTTATTGCCGAAAGTTCCAGCGATGGTTGCGCGAGCTTGCGCTATCGCCTGCGAGCTCATAGCGAGCGAGTCGGTTCGCATATATGTTATGAGAGCGGTTGGCGAGCCTTTGATTTGCAACCCTTCGTATAGTTTTTGCGCGGTGCGCATTGTGCGTGCTGGCGAGAATCCTAGTTTATTTGAAGCTTCTTGCTGCAGGCTAGATGTTATGAAAGGCGGAGCGGGATGCCTTTGTGAGCGCGAAGGTGTAACGGCTGCAACGCTGTATTTGCCAGTGCGTAGTTTTGCTTTTATTTTTTCTGCGAGTTGTTCGCTATCGATAGCGAGTTTTGTTAATTTTTTATTTTCGAATTGAATTAGTTTAGCCAGCATTTGCCCTTTTTCTGCGACTGCTTGCATTTCTATCGTCCAGAATTCTTTAGACTTGAAGACTTCGATTTCGGCTTGCCTTTCGCATACCATCCGCAATGCTACGGACTGCACTCTACCTGCGGAGCGAGCGCCGGGCAGTTTTCGCCATAGTAGAGGAGATATTGAGAATCCGACGAGATAGTCTAACGCTCGTCGGGTACGGTATGCGTCGACGAGGTTTTCGTCGAGCTGCGCGCGTGCCTGTTCGAGTGCCTTGAGTATGGCATTTTTTGTTATTTCGTGGAATGTTATGCGAGCGACGTCGATTTTATTGAAATTTTCACCTAGATGCTCTTTCAGAACCTCACGCACATGCCACGATATAGCTTCGCCCTCGCGGTCTGGATCGGTTGCGAGGAATACTTTTTTTGCGAGTGTCGCTGCTTGCAAGATTGGTGGCATTGATTTCCGAGCATTTTCGGTTTCGCTCCACAGCATTTCGAATTTATTTTCAGTATTTATCGAGCCATTTTTCGAAGGCAGGTCTCGCACATGCCCGAAGCTTGCGAAGACGCGATAGCCGCTACCGAGGTATTTTTCGACTGTTTTTGCTTTTGCAGGAGATTCGACGATGACGATATTATGCACTTTTCGCTCGTTTATGCGTTGAATAGCATAGTTTTATTTTTTTTCATTTTCAGGGTTAATTGCTATTTTCGACTATTTCTTTGCGCGCGACTATCAAGTCATCGACGACACTAGCGTCTGCGAGCGTTGAAGTATCGCCGAGTTGCGAGTATTCGTCTACGGCGATTTTCCTAAGTATTCTGCGCATTATTTTTCCTGATCGAGTTTTTGGCAGAGCTTCTGCCCACTGTATTTGGTCTGGAGCTGCGAAAGGACCGATGCGCTCTCTTATCCAGTTGACGAGTTCTTTTCGCAGTTCTTCGCTTGGCTTTACGCTTGCGAGCAGAGTTATGTATGCGTATAACGCCTCGCCTTTTTTTTCGTGTGGATAGCCGACGACGGCAGCTTCTGCGACGCTTTTATGTAGAGATAGCGATGATTCCAGCTCGGCTGTTCCTAGGCGATGCCCTGATATATTTACGACATCATCTACCCGTCCGGTAAGCCAGAAGAATCCGTCTTCGTCTCTGCGCACGCCGTCTCCTGTTTCGTAGTATTTAGGGAATGTTTTGAAGTATGTATTTATGAATCGTTGATGGTCTCCGTATACGGTACGCATTTGCCCTGGCCATGAATCTGCGATGCATAGATTACCCTCTGCGACGCCCTCTAGCAGATTTCCGTTTCCGTCGAGTATGACGGGTTTTATACCGAACATGGGTCTTGTTGCGGAGCCTGGTTTCATTTTGGTAGCCCCTGGTATTGGTGAGATCATTGCGGCGCCTGTTTCGGTTTGCCACCAAGTATCGATGATTGGGCATCGTTTTTCGCCGACCACATTATAGTACCATCGCCATGCTTCGGGGTTTATGGGTTCGCCTACGGTTCCTAGCAGTTGTAGCGAGGTTCTTTTTGTTGCCTGCACCATTTCTTTACCTGCGGCGGCGATTGATCGCAGAGCGGTTGGAGCGGTGTAGAAGATGTTTACTTTGAACTTGTCGCAGACTTGCCAGAATCTGCTAAAGTCTGGATAGTTAGGCACGCCTTCGAACATTACGGATGTTGCGGCGTTTGCGAGCGGAGCGTATACGATATAGCTGTGCCCTGTTACCCAACCTACATCTGCGGCGCACCAGTAGATATCGCCGTCGTGATAATCGAAGACATATTTATGCGTTAGAGCTGCGTATACGAGATAGCCGCCGCTTGTATGAAGTACTCCCTTTGGCTTACCGGTTGAGCCTGATGTATAGAGTATGAACAATGGGTCTTCGGCGTTCATTTCTTGCGGAGTGCATTGAGCGGATTGTTCTGCGATTATTTCGTGGTACCAATAGTCGCGTTCGTTGTTCCAGTTTATTTGTCCTTTTGTGCGTTGGTATACGATTACGCTTTCGACGGTTGGGCATTGCTTTAGCGCGGTATCGGTGCTTTCTTTGAGCGGTATTTTTTTAGCGCCGCGCACGCCTTCGTCTGCGGTTATGACTAGTTTTGCTTTACAGTCTTGTATTCTACCTGCGAGAGCTTCTGCTGAGAAACCTGCGAAGACGACGGAATGGATTGCGCCGATGCGTGCGCATGCGAGCATTGCGCATGCTGCGGCTGGCACCATTGGCATATAGATAGTAACGCGATCTCCTTTAGCTATGCCTAGACTTTTCATTGCGTTAGCGAGCCTACATACTTCGTCGTGTAGTTGCTGGTATGTTATTTCTTTTGTTTCTTGTGGCTCGTCTCCCTGCCAGAAGAAAGCTACTTGGTTTGCGCGTTCTGGCAGATGCCTATCGAGGCAGTTTGCGGAGACATTCAGACTTCCGTCATAGAACCATTTTATGTGCAGATCGTTGCTATCGTATGAGACGTCTTTGACTTTAGAGAAAGGCTTTATCCACGAGACGAAGTTTCGAGCTTGTTCGCCCCAGAAACCTTCGTTATCGCTGATCGATTGCTGGTATAGGTCTTTGTATTGCTGTTCGTTTAGGTGTGACTTTGCGGCGAATGCGGCTGGCACGGGATATTCTTCTAGCGTTGGACTTTGCATGACTTTTCTATCCTCCTTGAACTTTTGTTTGCTACTTTGCTTACTTCTTTTTGCTTGCTTCTTTTTGCTTACTTCTTTCTGCTTGCTTCTTTTAGACTATGTTAGAATTAGGCTAGTCGTGCAAGTTTAGTGTTTTGCTTGCGTTTTGCAAGTATGAAGGCGAGGCGATAGGTTAAGGCACGCAGATAAGGCGATAGGTTAGTGCAAGGCAAGAGGTCGAGTATGTTAGCCCAAAGTATGTTATCCCAAGTATGTTGGCTCGAATATGTTGCTTTGTTTTATGTATTATTTTTTTGTGCGCTCGTAGCTCAGCGGATAGAGCGTCGCCCTCCGAAGGCGAAGGTCGTAGGTTCGATCCCTACCGAGCGCGCACTACTTTTATCTTGAAATTCCCTTGTATTTTAACAACCATATCACCATATAGTGTGCCCAGCACTATAGTGTTTTCATTTAGCGTTCATTATTTTTATTAGGAGATTTAAAACATGTCGATTCCTCACCCATATATGTCTGGTACTGCAAACCTCGTAAAGTTAATTGTAAACTTGCGAGAAAAAGGATTACCTAAAAAATTTTCCAAGAGTTCGCTTAAACGAGCAAAAATACCGTTAAGCTATACAGGTAGAATTATCAACGCTTTGAAATTTGTCGGCATTATTGGTGAAAAGGGAAAACCCAGCGAAGAAGCTATCGATATATTCTCAGAAAAGGATGCTAAAAAATTTGCGGGAAAGTTTAATAATCTGATTGAAAACGCCTATTCATCCTTATTCAAAAAACACAAAAAATCTACTTGGAATCTAGACAGGGAGAAACTTACAAATTTCTTTAGAGAGACCGACAAAAAAGCTGAAGTAATAGCAGAATGGCAAGCAAAAACCTTCATGGCCTTCGCAGATTTAGCAAGAAAGCAACCTCCTGCTAGCGCGGAACCATACCAACCAGCGCAGTTTTCATCAGAAAAAGAACTTACAAAAACAGAAACAAAAAATCTTACAGAAGCAGAAAGGCTTATAGCGCTTTTTACCCAGTTCATTGCTGAAAAAGAAGATACTATTTTTGAGCGCACCCACTCCTTTGAAGGTAGAGATATACATCCAGAAATTGCATCGGCATCACAAGAACTCTTCGATAATGCTCACTACCCTGAAGCAACCTTTCGCGCTTGCAAAATTTTAGAAGAAAAGGTAGGCCGGCTTACCTCTAGCAAAGAGAAGGGCGTAAAGCTGATGAATAAAGCCTTCAATGCTGAAAATCCAAAACTACTTTTGAGCGACCTTGAGGATAGTACACAAAATAAAAACGAGCAGGAAGGTTATAGAAGCCTTTTTTGTGGCGCAATGGCAGCGATTAGAAACCCAAGGGCGCACGGTGCAAAAATCGAAGATGGTATTGACCAGTGCCTCGACCACCTTAGCCTAGCCTCCATGCTGATGCGTAAGCTAGACGATGCCACCCGACCGTAAAAGCGAGCAACCCTACACAGCAAGACCGAACTTAACACTCGGTTGAGTTTTTCGTTTTTCTCTCGAGTTACTTTAGCGCCATCCTATAGATATTGCCTTTTTGTATCAGCAAGATTTCGTCTTTTTCGTAGTTTCCGATGCCGTTGAGTATGTAGCGAATGCCTGCGCGATCTTTACAAACAGTCGATGGTATTTCGCTACGATAGCCGCCGTCGCCTGCGATTGAGATAGCGTTGAACCCTTTTAGTTTTTTTGCGATAGCCCTTGCCTGTTTTTTTAAATTTAGATCTTCGGGTAGCAGACTTTGCGAGTTTGTGAATTTTGTTAGGGCGTGATGCAGAGGATTATGACTGAATACGATAACATTTTTGCTTGTCGCTTTGGCGAGGGTTGCGGGCAAGTCGTTGATATTTATCCGCCATGGCGAGGTTGAGGAATCTAGGAAGAGTAGTGATAGGTTATCGGTGTTTTGGATGTATGGGTATGTGTTTGGGAATTGTTCGAAGAATAGATCGCGCGTGTTGTGGTTGAATATATCGTGGTTGCCTGGAGCGATGTAGAAGTTGGCGAATCTGTTTAGCAGGATTTTTTTTACCTTCTGCAGTTTTTCTTTTGTGGGGCGCGATAACAAATCGCCGGTTAGTATTAGACTTGCCTTTGCGGTTTGCGTGCGAAAATGTTTATCGAGGAAGGGGATGATGTTTGGCGAGATGAATCCCCCTAATCCTGAACGCCCGTATGCGTGTCCGATGACGAAGAAGGTTTGGTTATCGATTTTGCCAACTTCGCTTGGGCTTATTTTTGGCAATTCACAATCTTTGCTCTTGTCTACGAGATGGCTTACAATTATGACTAGTGCTACGCCTATTACGATGGTTAGCGCGATAACTATACGAGTTGCGAAAGTCCCAGTATATTTTGTGTTAAGTTTTTTTATTTTCATGACGACTTTCGATTAGTTATTAGAGGAGGCACGGCTCATTGATGGCTTCGCCTAGTCCGTGTTTTGGTATTGGAGCTATTGTGATCGAGCGAAAAGGACTTCGGTCGAGTTCGTGTAGAGCCGTGTAGAGCGTAGTATAGATTATGTGTTGCTTCGTGCAAGCAACCTTTTTTGCTGAGCGATAGGCTGGGCGATAGCTCGCCGTTTCCGACCGCACCGCACTCGATGCTAATACTTGTTGATATCGACCTCTGAAGCGCTACCTTTGCGCCGTCGTGCTAAGACATAAGATACGACGATGGCTATTCCGATCCACCAAGCAAGAAGCCAATACCAGGCATTCGGCGTCAGCCAAAAAGGAATAAGCCCCCTTCCCGCGGCAAAGACGATAACGGCTACACATAAAGCGGAAATGCTTAGAGGCAAGAAAAAGAAAGCGCTCCCATCTGTCATTTCGAGCGCGAGTAAAAGCAGAGCCAAAATGATCCATACTTTAGGCAAATAAAGCCAGTAGTTCAGAACGAGGTGTATGCCCATTTCATTTTCGTTTTACTTGTCTAGCGTCCTTGATCGTTTCGAGCACAGCGGACAAGCCGCCAAGAGCGGATGTAATATCGGCTGGCAGCACGATTGTTTTTGTGTTTCCGGATGCAGCTAGTTCGGAGATAGCTTCTACTTGTCTCTTAGCGACTTCGAACTCGATTGCGGGCTGCCCGTTTTTTGAGATTGCTGTAGCGAGAAGTCTAGTTTGTTCGGCGTCGGCCTCTGCCTTGACCTTCACTCCGTATGCCTCTGCATCTGCGGTTACTTTTACGGCGTCGGCTTCTTTTCGAGCTTTGTATAGATTTGCTTCGGCTTTCAGTTCGGTTGATTTTTTTTCGCCCTCTGCTTCGGCGATCGTAGCGCGGCGCTTACGTTCTGCGTTTAGCTGTTGTCGTTGCGCCTCTTTAGTAGCGTCGTCGACCACGACGTCGGTTATTTCTGTGCGAGTGACCTCGATTCCCCAGACTTCTGCGGCATTGTGTAAATTGCTAGCGATTTCTTCATTCATAGCTTGTCGACTAGATTGCAGTTCGTCTAGTTCCAACTTTCCAGCTGCGGATCGAACGATTGATGAAGAGGCTGTTTTTATAGCCTGATAGATATTACTGATTCGATATACTGATCGCGGAGGATCGATGACCCTGAAGAAGACTCTAGTTTCCAAGATGACCTCGACATTGTCTTTTGTTATTACGGAGATTTTTTGCTCTTCGATCTGTTGTTCGAGCACACGCACTACATGCGCGACACGGTCGATGAATGGCACGATTAGAGACAATCCTGCCTGCAGTGTTTGCGAGTATTTCCCGAAACGCTCGATTACATATACCTCGGACTGCGAGACGACTTTGATGCCGAGTTTTAGAAAGCTTATACCCGCGAGTAGCAGCGTCCCGATGATTGCTATGTTTAGAAAAAAGGTATCAGACATATTACGATTCGTTATTAGAGGATGCGCGGCGTAGACGATCATTGATGGCTTCGCCTAGCCCGTGCTTTGGTATTGGAGCTATGGCGATCGAGCGAAAAGGAGCTCGGTCGAGCTCGTGTAGAGCATAGTATAGCCTATGCGCGGCTTCGTGCAAGCAACCTTTTTTGCTGAGCGATAGATCGCCGTTTCCGACAGCCCCGAATTCGATGAAAGCCTCTTGTTTAGAAGCCCTAGCGCGCGCGTTTATGCGTAAAGGGCGCGAGGGAGCATAGTGTCGCTCGAACATACCGGGCGATTCTAGCATGGTAGAGGCTTCTTCTTTTAGCGAGTTTATATTTTTTGTGCCTGTTGGAGTTTGCGCGTATACTTTTTTTCGTAGTAGTTTTTGTTGCAGTTTTTCTTCGATTATCGCTGCGGGTATCGCGCCTGCGCGTAACAAAAGCGGAGCGTTGCCGACTAGCGATACGACGGTTGATTCTATGCCTATGTTGCAAGATTGTGCTTCTGCGCCTGTAGCCTTTAACACTAAAGCTGGCTCGCCTTCGCGGTGAGCGATTTTTGCGAATGCTTTTATTACATGCGCTGCGCGTGTTGGGCTTATTTCGCCTGAGCGATTTGCGCTAGGCGCGGCGATAGGTACTTGGCATTTTTTCAACAGGTCGAGTGCTACTTGCGATGATGGAATACGCAAAGCTATGGTTTTGGCTATAGTTTTGTCTATGGTTTTGTCTATGGTTTTGTCTATAGTTTTGTCTATACCTTCAGCATTTGTGGCAACGGCTAGATTGTTTTCGCTACGAACGGCTAGCACGATGGTTAGCGCGCCTGGCCAAAAATTAGCTGCTAGTATTTCGGCTTGTTGCGAGAAGACAGCCAAGCTACGCGCCTGCTCGATGCTTGCGACATGTATGATAAGCGGGTTTGAGCGCGGTCTGCGCTTCAGACGATATAGTTTATCGATTGCGCTTTGGTTTAGAGCGTCTGCGCCTAGTCCATAGACGGTTTCGGTTGGGAATGCGACCAAGCGCCCTGCGCGTAATAGTTGCGCGGCGTGCTCGAGCGCTTCGTCGCTAGCGGAAACTATTTTTGGAAGCATTACTCGAAGCATTACTCGAAAAATTACTCGAAAAATTACTCTTTGTGCCTATTTTTGCGCCTGCTATGCGCGTTATTTGCGCGCTCGAATGCTAGGAATACGCGCTCGACTATTCGATCTACGAGCGCGAGTATGCGGCGCGCGGCTGGTGAATCTTGTCCAGAGTAATCGTATTGGTAATCATACTGGTGCTCATATTGCTCGTGCTCATCCCCTGCATCGCTATAGTCATTAGTTGTAGCATTATGCTGTTGCTTAAGCCTGCTATTCCAGCCGCTTGCGAGTTGTCGTATGAACGCGATTGCTATAGTTCGAGGGTTTCGGTTATCGATCAACCACTGCTCGATCAGCGGTTGCGTTCGCATCCATATATTCACCTTTGCGTTCAGCAGCTGCCCTACGCCCTCGCCTTGCAGCATAGCCTTGTGTAGTAGCAGTAGTTTTGTTTGCGTATTTAGCTCGAAGCGATCGCCGATGCGAATGACGCCTAGTAGCACTTCTGCGAACGATATATCGTTCAGGTCTTTGCTACCGAACAACGGCTCGCCTACGGATCGACAAGCGAGTGTCAGGCTTTCGAGGTCTACTTTTTTTGCGGTATAGCCTGCGTCTATGTATGCGCGAGCGACACGAGCATAGTCTTGATTTATGAATCCCAAAAGTATGTCTGCCAGATGGTGTCGAGTTTTCAGGTCTAATCGCCCCATAATGCCGAAGTCGACGGGCACCATTGTTCCGTTCTCTTCGATGAACAGGTTTCCGGGATGAATATCGGCGTGGAAGAATCCGTCGCGGAAGGTCTGCTTGAAGAAGATTTGCGCCGAGCGTTCGAGAAGTTCTTCGCTATCGATTCCGAATTTTTTCAAAGCCTTTTTGTCATCGATTCGAACGCCGTCGATCCACTCTATGGTTAGCACATGTTTATTTGTTAGTTGCCATTCGATTTTAGGTATGCGGAAGCCTTTTTCGCCTCGCATATTTTCTTCTAGTTGGCTTGCTGATGCGGCTTCGCGGCGCAGGTCTATTTCGCCCTCGACCCATGTTGCGTATGTATCGAGAATGGTTTGGAATCGCAGATTTTTTAAGTTTGGATTTTTCCACTCGACGAACTTTATGGCTAGCCTTGTCAGGGCTATTTCTTTTTGGAACTGCTCTCGTATGCGTGGTCGCAGAACCTTTACGGCTACCTCTGTGCCGTGGTGTGTTTGTGCGCGATGTACTTGAGCGATCGAAGCGGCGGCTGCGGCGTTATTGTCGAATGATTTGTATATTTCGGATATTTTTTTTCCGAAGGCTTTTTCTATTTCGCGCCGAATGACCTTACTTGGCAGAGGAGGCATTCGATCTTGCAGTTGCGCTAGGGCGGTTGCGTTTTCCTCGCCGACTAGCTCTGGTCGTACTGATAGAGCTTGTCCTAGTTTTGCATAGCTACCCCCAAGCCTAGCGATAGCGCGTTGTAGATTTTCTGCGCGTTGCGCTTTTGTTTTAGTTATTGAGAAAATCCTTACCTTTATCACATTGATCGCTTTGTATATTAGAGGCAATGGCTGTGGTAATACGCGTATTTCGATTAGCGCGTGCATTGCGCCCTCGCGTATGATGCAATATAGCAAGCGCACTATGGCGCAGACGGCGGCGAGACTGCCTGCGCTTGTGCGAATGCTATTATCGTGCGAATTTTTTTTCTGCTTGCTGCGCTTAAGGTTTTCTTTAGAATTTCTTTGGGATTTTTCTTTATTCATATTTTCCACCCCCAGTGTATTGCTGCGATTCCACCTGCGAGCAGTTGATATTGATTATTCCGAAAGCCAACTTGCTGTAGCGATTCTTGTATTTTGTCTGGAGACGGGAATCGTTGAATAGATTCGGCTAGGTATCGATAGCTATCTTCGTCGTCTGCGATGATTCTCCCCAATCGAGGCAAGGCTTTTCTACACCAGATTTCTGCGATTGAACCTTCTGGCATGGGCGCGAACTCTATTACGCATAGTTTGCCGCCGAAGCGTAAGCAGCGATAGAATTCTGCGATTGCTTTTGTTATCGAGGTTGCGTTGCGTAACCCCCAGGCGCAGGCGATGGAGTGTACGCATTGATCGCCTAGGCTAGAATTTTCCATGTCGTCTTGGATGAATTGGCATTTGCTCCAGTATCCGTATTTAGCGATTCTTTTTTTTCCGATCTGCAGCATTTCGCTACTAATATCGGTTATCGTAGCGAAGCTTCCCTCGGCGCGTAGGAATCGCAGAGCGACGTCTGCATTTCCGCCTGCTGCGTCCCATAGCGTTTCGTTTTTTTGCGGATCGATTCTGACTATCATCGCCTGTTTCCACAATCGATGCATTCCTAGCGTCATGGCGTCATTCATGAGATCGTATTTTCCAGCGACTTTATCGAATAGCGCGCGCACGAGCCGCTGCTTTTCGCTTTTAGGAATTTCTTTGCTACCGAACTCGACTTTTTCCATGCATGCTAGACTAGCATGGGCTTTTTACGAGAGTGCTTGCAAAAATCAGATAAATATGATTCTTTATTTACATGTCTTCGAATAGGGATATAGCCCCATCTTTGTTGCCGCCGACTGGCAGAGATACTGGCTTGGTATCGCCGTGCATTTCGGTGTGCGAGATAGACGAGAGTAGCGGATTTTGCAAGGGCTGTCACCGCACGCGAGCGGAGATTCGAGGCTGGCTTCGGGGCACGCGATTAGAGCAGCTGGATATTCTATCTGACTTGCGCTTGCGCCGCGCGAGTCTTGGACTCGTATCGCAACGCAGGGTTAATAAACGCAAACGACGCGGTAGCAAATGATGGTTTTGCTACGACTGTTATAGGAGCTGGAATGCTAGCGAGTAGTTTTTTGCATTTCACGCAAGCGAGTAGACGAGGCTCTCTTTTTTTTCCGCTTTCGCTATTGTTTGCGCTTGCGTTAATTTCGTATAGCCCACTTGACCCGTCGCTCAACACATCTTCGAGTCTGGACTGGCCTATGCAGAACTGGCTTGGTTCATTCGGAGCGTTAGTCTCGGACTTGCTTGTGCAAGTTTTAGGTAAGGGTAGTTGGATATTTGTTATCATTATCTGCAGTTTATCAGTTAGGAGTTATCGTAGCGTTAGCGTACGTACGCTCTGCTTATTTTTCAGCCTTTGCTTGAGCGCGAGTGCCTACGCATTGCTTGATTCGGCAGCTACTAGTTCTTGGCCTGCGGGTAGCGGGGGGGTATTGGGCGAGTTTATTCGCACTGTTGCGTATAACGATGACCCGCGGTTTAATTTTGCGGCTGTTGTAGCTGCGTTGATTGCGAGCGCGGGCTTATTTTTTGCGGCGGCGCCGAACCTACCACGCGCGTTATATGGCACGATTGGCTTGCTTGCTACTTTGGTTTCTAGACGCGCACGCGAGCTGCGTGCTGCGAGCGACAGGATAAGCAAGGATATAAGGGAGGAGATAAGAAGAGAGGAGATAAGAGAAGAGAAGAGAGAAGAGACGAGAGATACCTCTTTACGGCGAGAGGTTTCTGAGCCACAGCTGGCAGATACGGAGTTCAGTAGCGATGATGAGGTTGCGGCTGCGAGTGCCGATGATGCACCTACCGATGACGCGCCGCTACTGCTACGCGACCCTGTGCATAGTTCGTTTGTGCGAACGGAGCAAGAAGAGTCTAGTCACGACGAGGATAGCATTAGCGCACCGAGTGAATCGCGAGCAAAAGACAAGGCTGGCTTGCGGAGAGCTAATGATGCGAGTGCTGAGTTGCCGCCGTTGTCGTTGTTGAGCGCGCCTAGCGATAGTAGTCAAGGCGAGCAAACGGACGATGAGTTACGCCGTACGTCTGAGTTGCTTGAGCGTACGCTTGGAGATTACGGGGTACGGGGAACGATAACGGAGGTTCAATGCGGACCGGTTATCACGCTTTACGCGCTTGAGCCGGCGGCGGGTGTCAAGGCGTCGCGTGTCATCAGTTTAGCGGACGACATTGCGCGTACGATGCGGCGTATATCTGTACGCATTGCGGTTATTCCTGGTAAGAATGGTATTGGCATCGAGTTGCCGAATCCCGCCCGTCAAACTGTAGTGCTAGGCGAGTTGCTTACGACTGGCACGGGAACGGAGTTTTTACCGCTAGCGTTGGGCAAGAACATCGATGGTACGGCTCAGGTAGTCGACCTTGCGGACATGCCGCACTTGCTTATAGCGGGGACGACGGGAGCTGGCAAGTCGGTTGGTATTAACGCGATGATTTTGTCTTTGCTGTATCGGCATACGCCTGAGACTTGCCGCTTAATACTTATAGACCCGAAGATGTTAGAGCTTTCGGCGTATCAGGACATTCCGCACTTACTGACGCCTGTTATCACGGATTCGGAGAAGGCGTTGAGCGCGCTGCGTTGGGCGTCGTTAGAGATGGAGCGTCGTTATAGTTTGATGGCATCTGTTGGCGTTCGCAATATCGATGGTTATCGGCGCAAGCGCAAGCAGCAAGGTAAGACTAGCGCGATGGGCGAGCCGTTAGAGAACCTTCCGTATATAGTTTTGGTAGTCGATGAGATGGCGGACCTTATGCTAACGAATGGTCGTAACATCGAGATGGTTTTGCAGCGTTTAGCGCAGATGGCACGCGCGGCGGGTATTCATATGATAGTTGCGACGCAGCGTCCTTCGGTAGATGTTATCACTGGTACGATTAAGGCGAATTTTCCGACGCGTATTAGTTATCGCGTTGCCTCGAAGTTTGACAGTCGCACGATTCTAAATGAGCAAGGTGCGGAGATGCTACTAGGTCGAGGTGACATGCTTTTTATGCCGTGTGGAGGCAAGATTACGCGCATCCACGGTCCGTATGTAGGCGAGGAGGAGGTAGAGGCGGTGTGTGACTTTTTGCGTGCGCAAAGGCCGCCGAACTATGTATCGGAGATTCTTGAGACGACGAGCAAGAGCACGGCAGCGAACCCTGAGGGAGTTGAAGACGAGGACCCGCTGTATGCGCAAGCACTCGCTATAGTTGCGAAGCATCAACGCGCCTCGACCAGTTTTTTGCAACGCCAGTTGCAGATCGGCTACAATCGCGCAGCGCGCATCATCGAGCGCATGGAAGAAGAGGGACATGTTGGCGGAGCGGACGCGACAGGCAAACGAAGCATATCGCTACAAGCCCCTGCTAAGACCCCTTAGCATGCATGTTGAGGCGCACGCGCTGATGCAAGCGGTTAGTGAGATAGTTGGCAAGATAGTTGTTTAGTGTTGTTAGCGAGGGTTATAATTTTTTTATTAGGCTTGGTGTTATTTTTTGCACCGCCTTTTCACTCTGTAGCTACGGGAGAAGAAGTCGCGCAAGGTTCAGAGGAGAAGACTGAGCGATACGAGATTACCTGTAAGTTTGAACGCGCGGCAATTGATTCTGCGTTTGCGCGCGCTAGCTTGTATCTACAAGGTCTTACGGCGGTTAGTGCTCGTTTTGTGCAACACGATGCGCTTGGAGTTAGGCATGAGGGTGATTTTCTTTTGTATCCGCCCTACCGCATGCGGCTTGACTACGATGCGCCTTCGGGCTTGCGTTTATATGTCAATGCACGCGAGGCGTTGCATGTTGATATGCAGCGGCGTTTTGTGCGTCAGTATCCGTTAGTCGCGTTGCCTGCGGTGCGCATGCTGCAGCGTATTTTTGCGGGTAAGGGTACGAAAGGCTTGCAGGCGGTGCGCGTTTGCACATTAGGCGAGCACTTTGAATACATTCGTTTTCGCAAAAAGCCTGGTAAGCAAAATTCTGGTAAACAAAATTCTGGCAAGCAAAAGCCTAGTAACTACGCTGAGTTGTATTTTAGGCTTATACCTAATTATAGTTTTGTCGGCTGGGATGTGCACACTAGCAAAGCTGGAACTACGCGCATCCGTTTAGGCGCGTTAGAGTTAGTTCCCTCGCCGAAGATAACGACTTTCCGCTTCGAGCCGCCTTGGAAGAAGGAGCGTTCAGAAAAATAATACCTTTGTGTAATTTTTTGCGTTATATTTTTTATGATACTTTTACCTTACAAGCTATTATTGTAATTAGTTGTAATGAAGAGACCCCCTAACCGCTCGCAACCGATTTACGAAGGCAAGGCGAAGATTCTTTTACCGGGTCCTGATTCCTCGACCTTGATACAGCACTTTAAAGACGATGCGACGGCTTTTAACAACAAGAAGCGAGCGAAGATAGAGGGCAAGGGCGTCTTGAATAATTTGATTTCGGAATACCTATTTCAGTCTCTTTCGGACATAGGACTAGCGAACCACTTTCTGCATCGCATTAACATGCGTGAGCAGCTAGTCCGCAGGCTAGAGATGATTCCGCTTGAGGTTATCGTACGCAATGTTTCGGCGGGCAGTTTTGCTGAGCGATATGGTTGCGCTGAGGGGACGATATTGCCTCGTTCGATAGTTGAGTATTGTTTGAAGGACGATAATCTTTGTGACCCTCCTGTTGGCGAGGATCACATCACGGCTTTTGGTTTAGCACACCCGAACGAGTTAGACGACATGCTATCCTTGTCTTTGCGGGCGAATGATTTTTTGCAGGGTATTTTCCGAGCTATCGGTTTGCGTTTGGTTGACTTTAAGCTAGAGTTTGGTCGTAGTATTGAGGAGAACGGCGATGTTTCGGTATGGCTTGCCGATGAGATAAGCCCAGATACTTGTCGCTTATGGGATAGGGATAGCCAAGAGAAGTATGATAAGGACCGCTTTCGGCGTGACCTTGGCGGTGTTGAGGATGCCTATCGCGAGGTTGCGCGTCGTCTGAAGGTTTTACCGGACAACAGTTCGCTTGCGGCAGCTTCTAAAGCTAGCACGCCTAGATCTGCTAAGTTAGCACCTAAGGTAGCTGAGCTTAATAAGGAAGTCTAAAGTTATGTATAATAGTTATGTACAACATGGATTATCAGGCAAAGGTTAGACGAGTCTTTATATGAAGTCTTTTCGTGCGCGCGTTGCGATTACGCTCCAGGGTGGAATGCTTGACCCGCAGGGCGAGGCGGTAGCGCGTACTTTGCAAGAGATGGAGTCGCTTGCGGGTACAAAAGTTTCGCGCACGCAAAAAGTTAGGGTAGGCAAACTGATAGCGATTGAGCTTCAAGCTCTGGATGTTGCGCGCGCTCGTGCGGCGGTAGCTGATATGTGCGAGCAGCTTTT
>JABAAW010000014.1 GCA_014238535.1 Alphaproteobacteria bacterium | reverse complement strand
TCTAGCGATACGAGTTCGCCCTCTTAGGTCTGGTATGGGAATAGGGAAGCTATCATCCCATGCGTTTTGCGCCGAGGCATAATTTCTTGCAGCCTCTAGCGTTTGAGATGTTTCGAATATCTCGATGGGGTTAGTTTCTGCGGTAGCTATATCGAATAGGTGTTTGTAGAGATTAAAGAATTCGCTTCCGTTTTCGCTTTTGATTTCTTGCCCGCTCGCCTCGAGCCAGCCTGTTGGAGCACTAGCAGCGAAGAAGTCGAGCACCGTTGCGGTGGGGATTTTGGTGCCTATTGCGGGCAATATTCCTTGTGGCAAGATACCGCCTGCGGATAGTGTGACAAGGTTTCCTTCGGCATTCCCGCTATTTTTGAAAGCGCCGTTGCCAAGAGCGTTTAGCAATCGGTTGAATTTTTCGACTAATGCTAGCAATTCGATTCTGGCTTGTCGCGGGTCGTCATCTGCGGTTTGCAGATGCACTGCGCTTGCCTGTTCGATTAGGGTTGAGGTTTCACCTGCCATGCTTTTCTCCGTTATTCGTTCTATGGATTGCGTTATATTTTGTTTATTGCTCGTCTATTATCAGATGCAGTAGTTTAGGTATTGTGCTTTTGCCTCCTTGCACTTTTATTTGGAATTGCACGAATCTAGTATTTTCGCCTGTATCGCTTATGCTACTGAATTCTCCCTCGCATGGCAGAGTATCGCTATACCTCCAATTTATATTGAATTGCCCGTGTGCGGTTATTTGGTAGATTGGGATAATAGGCTTTATAGTACCTAGGTCGATTGTGGGGGTTGTGTATATGAGTATTTTTTTGGCAGGTAGTAATTGCTTCCATGTGCTGGCTAGTTCTCGCCAAGAGTCTTGCAAGTCGCGCCATGTAGCGGAGGAGCTTGCTACGAGGAAGTTATTTTCGTCTTTGAATGCGAACTCGCTATCGAGCCCTGGCCATCCCAAGGTTGCCTCGTCCCGCGGCAGCGATTTTACTGCTTCTGGTGTGAGGATTATTGAGATTCTAGCGCTGAATTCGGAAGCGATACCCAAGCGGTTATAGCTTCTTATTGCGAACACATGCCTACCTGGAGCGGGCGCGGGGAATGAGAAGTTGTATCTTCTTCGCAGGATTATATTGTGAACCTTTTGCATGTCCTCCCACGCGGGGTCGCCGATGCTATTTAGGTATCTTATTTCGACGCTACCGTTCAGGTATAGCGCGCTACTCATCTCCCACGATGCGGTTAGTATTCCGCTTTGCTGCTTTATGCGGAATTGCGTTGGTGGCTGTGGCGGCTCGAATTGCCTATTGAAATGGTTAGCGTTGTTATATTGCCATTTGCTGATGATGCCGATGCTGTTTGTCATGCGCAACCTGCAATCGTAGGTTTTTCCGCTTTGTGCTTGTTGAATTTGATATTGAGTTGTTTCTGGAGGTAATGTAACGCCCGACCAAGGATTTACCTGCGGATTCTCCTGCGGATTCTCCTGTGGATTCTCTTGTGGATTCTCTTGCGGATTTTGCTGCGCTCCACTTTCACGCCACTGCAGACTTATGTTTTTGATTAGACTCGATGGTATTTTCCAAGATGCTTCGAGTATAGTTTTTAGCTCGCCATCGTCGTTGGCGTCATTGGAAGCCTCGACGAGGGTTTTCACGACTAGGTTGAAGTTCACATTTTCGAAGAATGGCGTTTCTAGTAGATTGCTAGAGGTGGGTTGTGCTCGGTCTTCGGTTTCTGAGTAGTAATGGTATGCTTCGTTGCTGTATTCTTGTAGTTCTAGGTCTATCCCGAAGTCTTCGCTCATGCGCCATGCTAGGACGCGGAAGAGTTTATTTTCGTATCCGACTTGCGGTAGGGAGATGCTTACGACATCCCATACGTCGATTCCCAAGGCTGCGAGAGTTGCGGGAAATTGCATTCTAGCGCCAGGTCGCACGACCTCGAATGCTAAGCGCGCGAGCCTTTGTGCATGCGTGCGTGATGTTGTGTATGGCAGTTCGAGATTATAGGATAGTTCTTTTCCGCCGTCGTTCATTATGTATCTTGGGTTTGAGATGGGCGGTATATCGGTTAGCTGCCAGTTTCGGTTTTTATCGATGTATGTTGCGCGCAGAGTATTAAAGAGGCTATTTCTCTCGGCTCTCGGTATGCCTTGTGGGTTTGCGCGTAGGTTGTTTTCGTTGAGATGCGCGCTTTTGCTTCTTGGAGCGGCGGGGAAGATTCTGTATTTTCCTTGAGTATATACGAGCACGCCTGCGCAGCTTGTCAGCAGTTGCTCGACGATTTCGATAGGCGGTTGATCGAGGACGACTACTCCATTGCACCGATAGCGATTTTCACCACCTACCTGCTGCTCGCATAGGTTTGCGGCGTCGATGAAGCTTTGCCAGTCGATTTCGCTAGGCTCGCACGCGAGCCCCTGCTCGCTGGTTAGATAGTCGAGCACGCATAGAGCGGGGTTATCGCTATAGCGAATGGCACTACTTTGCGTGCTTGGATGGCTTGCACTATCGGTGATGCGTCGCGGGTCGTATATTTTTTTTCCGCGAATTGTTGCGCTGATATTGGGTAGCCCTAGGTTCCATAGGTTTTCGTCCCACTTCAGGGTAATGCGAAGGTATGCGATATCTTGTCCGCGATGCTGGTTGCTCCAGACTGGAGCGCTTTCTACTAGTATGCTATCGGCGAGTTGCTGCGGAGTACCATAGTGGAGTTGGTATTCTACGAATCCATTATATTTTTCTAACGATGCGAGTTCTTCCCCGACCCATAGTTCCTCGATGCTGTCTATTTCATGGGCTGCGAGGGTAATGACGAGATGGAGATTACCCTCTCGCCCGGTTGAGTGCGCGAATGTTAGCAAGCCAGATTTCCGCACTTGTCCGTATACTATTTCGCGTGGAGCTTCGCTCGAGCGCAGAATATGCTTACGAGCATTTTTTACTCGTGGAGTGTTAGTAGCATAGTTTTTCTTCGTTGCTGTTGCCGATAGCGCGAGTGACAAGACGGCATTAATTCCGCCATAAGCGAGTGCGGTTGCGACGCCTGCGCCTCCGATGATGCTAGTTGTAACGCTTAGAGCTGCGGGAATGAGTGCTGCGGGCATGGCTTATGTACTACTAGTTGATGCTCCATGATTTTATTATCGT
Organism: Alphaproteobacteria bacterium; assembly: GCA_014238535.1. GTDB lineage: Bacteria > Pseudomonadota > Alphaproteobacteria > JABAAW01 > JABAAW01 > JABAAW01. Next base: position 28,287 of record JABAAW010000014.1, on the reverse strand, counting down.
TACATTTTTGCGTGCGATGCGCATTATCCCACTAGGGAATGCTGGCAAGACGAAACCGCAAGAGCATAGGTCTAGGACGGCTAAGGCGCTTCTGCCTTTGGTATAGCTGCTTTTTATCAGGGCGATATCGCCACTTTGCAAGTTGTGCTCGTTTGTCGAGGTAGGGAAGAACGGTTTTAGCGCGTTGCTAGCGTGTTGCTCGAGACTTTGTTTTGCGAGCAACCTGCAAGCGCTTTTAGCGGAGTCGTATGCAGTATGCGCCTTGCAGAACGGGTATCGCCTATTGGTAATGGCTTCGATTGCGAGTATTGCAAGCACGAGGCAATCGTGTTTTCCCCATACGAATGGTTCGTGCTGCTTATTTAGCCATAGGTTATGTAGTCGCTGGTAGCAATTTTTATGTCGCATACTATCCACCCCAGAAGACTGGTTTTTCTGCGAGATGGTTTATAAACTCGAAGAACTCGTCGTTGGGGTATAGTTTTTGTTGCTCGCTATGCGTGTATCTGCTTAGTTTAGCCCTTTCCCAATCTGCGAGTGGATTTTGTATATTTAGGATGATTTGCGCGTTTTCACCGGCGCTCCAGCGCATGGCGTCTATGCGTCCTGCGAACAGCAGTATGGGCTCGCCGAGTATTTTGCTATTTTCACCTAGCAATGCGAGCCATAGTTTTGCGCTTCGCCCTTGGTAGTGTTGCTGCAGTGCTATTGCGAGTAGTTCTTTATTGATGCCTGCTAGTGTTAGGTCAATGCTGTATGCTTGTAGTTCTGCGCCTTCCTCGACTGCTGAGACGCTTCCTAGAGAACCGACGCTCGTAAATACGGCGTCTTGGTTAGAGTTTAGGCTAGGGTCGCTATTGAAGACGATGTTGCGCTCGGCGTTTGTTAGGCGTAAGGCGGTAGCGTCGAGTTTGGCTTCGAAAAGATGTGCGATACCTGCGACCTCGCGAGCGTGGGCTGCGTTGTCGGTTTTGGAGTTTAGCGTGCGTGCCATTAGTTTTGTGCGTTTGCGTAGTTGCTATAGAACTTCGCTAAGGGCTATGGTTAGCCCATCTACGATCAAGCCTCTACGCCAAAACAATTTTGCCTGCTGGTCGTTTAGCAAGCGCATAGTTGCTTGCGGCCGCTGTAGTTCGATTTCTGAAGAGACGACTGGCTCGAAGCGCAAAGGAGGTGCTATATCGATGGTTGTAAAGCGCGCACCTTCTTCTGGTGCTTGCCAAGGGTTAGTTACGATATGTAGCGCGCATTGTCCGAGATTTGAGTATATTGCGAAGTAATCGCCGGCGTTGATTTGATGTTGGTTACTGTTTTTTAGCAAGTCGACATGTAGTTTTGTGCTTGCGGTTTTGTTTGCTTCATCGGCGACGTCTGCGGCGTTGTCTGCAGGAGGAGTCGCGACTATGGGTATGTCCTCGCACCAGTTTGCGCTATGTTTGTGCGCGGGCGAGTATAGGAATTGCCCTTTTGCGCCCTGCAGATTTGCGACGAATACGGCTAGTTGGCGTGCTTCGTGTTCTTGTAGGAACGGCAAGACGACGTCGGCGCGCCAGCGTGCTCGTTGCAATGCGAGCCTTTGCTCGCGTCCGGAGAGGGGGGATGTGAAGATTTGCGTTTTATGCTCCAACCACCAGCGTTCTGCTTCTGGCGAAGGTAGGTTTGTGGGGAAGGTAGGTATTTCGTTACTTGCTAGGAATGTTGCGCTTGCCATGTACTGTATCTCTGGGCTGTATCTCTGTTTATTCTTTTAATTTTTTTAGTTTTTGTATTTATGGATTGAATATATTTTTCAGCGTCTTCCGACACTTCGTGCGAAATTTCCGCCTCTTGCGGCTTGCTGTTCGATGGCAGCGATTGCGCCTTTATGCACGGCGATAGCGATAGCGTTAGCCTGTTCGTCTATTGCGCTGCGATCATCGCCTTCTCTTGCGTTGACGGTTATTTGTATTGCGATGGGAGGCTGCGCGTTTGCTCTGTGTCGAGGATTGTCAGCGGTTAGAATTTCTTCTCCGCGCTTTGCGATTAAAGGAACGTCGTCTGGTCGCAAGCCTGCGATTCCACCGGAATGGTATCTTGGCAGAGAAGCGGTTGAGAATGCGCTAGTGGCTCTTCTGGCTTGCCCTGCGATTCCGCCGCTATGCGCTACGGAGAAGAGTTGTTTGAGTGGGTTAGATATAGATGCCTTTAAGGTTTGCTTCAGTAGTCCGCTGATGAAATTATTTCCGAAGGCGGCGATGGACTGCCTCGCGTTTTTGCTACCGCTTGCAAGCGAGAAGAGTGACTTTTCTAAAGAGCCTACAGATGCGCTAGCGATTTTCTGCGCTTCGCTTTGCCGCACGATAGCTTTGCGATGGCGAGTGCTTTCACGAGTAGCTTGGCTCAGCGGCGTGCTAAGTTCTGCGATAGCCTCAGCGCTTTCGCGCAGTTGCTTGGTGGTTTCAGCGATCTCGCGATCAGTAATTCGGAAGTTAGGCATTTTTCACTCTCCTGTTATCGGGATGTTATCTCCGAGTATATTTTTATGGCAATTTGCTCCATGAATCTTAGTTTTTCAAATAGTGCTTCTGATATTTTTATTGCCGCTAGCTTAGCGGTGGGTTCGATTGCACGATAGTCGATACCGATGGGTCGATTGGCCTCTAGACGCCATTGCGTAGCGAGTAGCAGGAACAAGCGCAGAGCCTCCCAGTTAGGTCTTGCGATTGGTAGTAGATCGTTATGCGTGTCTTCCATCTGTTGAATGCTTTGGTTTTTTGCGTCTGCGCAGGTGTTTTGGCAGGTGTTTTGGCAGGTGTTTTGGTATGTGTTTTGGTATGCGTTATGTTTTTGTGCTACTTTTACAGCCCTGCTCCAGGCATTTATTTGCTTGTCGCTCGCGCCGAGGTTTTTTAGAGATTCTTGTAGAGTGTTATTTTTTACGGGCGGAGCGATTATTTTTCGCACCGCCCGCGTCAGTTTTTTTCTAAGCTCCCCCGCACGCCGTCGACATAGGCTCTTGTGAGTGCTCGTTTGACGAATGGTAGTTCGAGCAAGCGTTGTAGGTTTTGCGGAGAGAAGGTATAGATTGCTCCATTGCTGCTTTCGATCCCACTCCAACCGACGACTGCGTTTTCTAGGATTGCTCGATCTGGGTCGTTTTCGTCGGCGAGTTGTTGAGCGAAGCATTCTTCGTCGAGCAGACGAAATGAGCATACGAACTCCTGATCTTCGCCTGATGGCAGGGCGAGCGATATTACTTTTTCGAAGGTAAAGTTTTCTTCTACACGGAACATATCAGCTCACCGTTATTGAGAATTCATCATCGCCGCGCACAGGCAAGAATACGAGTGGAATTTCGAGGTTTTGTATCCCGTCTGCCTCTTCGTATTTTGGCGGTTTTACTTGCGCTTGCGGGAAGAGCAATTCGATTTTATGCCCGTCGGTTTGCCCTAGTTTTATCTGTAATTCTTGCTTTGTTGAGTTTTCGGCTATTTGGAATATATTATTATTTGCAACTCCCGGGTCGCGAATGGTCATTTGTCCGTTAGGCTCGCGCCCGACGATGGCGATGCTTTCTTCGTTCAACCTAGCGGAGTATGGGAAGGAATTATTTATATCGAATCTGAATTGTTGAGCTCCTATGCTTTGCTGCCCTAGACGGAATATGGTCAGCGTTTTTCCGCTTGGCATTTCTGGCTGTATGAAGGAGGTAGTATTTGTGCTTGGGAATTCTTTTGATTGCGGGTTTGTGTATTTTCCACGGAACTGGAATATGAATCGAGGGAACTCTTGAGCCTCGAAGTTAATAGAGAAAGAGCCTCGGCATGCGGTGATGACATGGCGTGTTTTATCCATATAGGCGTGTATCGATATAGTCTCGCCTTGTTGCGAGTATGGCTTGAAGATGGTGCCTGCGTTTTGAGGCAGGCTTTCTTGCCTGCAGCCGCAAGCGCGTATTAGTGGTGCCCATGCTGGCGGTTTTGCGACTTCGCCTGAAGCTGCGCACTCGAGAGCGAATGTTATCTCGGCGTGCATCCCTGCGAGAACGCTCTCGTTTGCGGCGAAATGTTGTAGCGATTTTGCCCTTATGGCTTCATCTGCGATCAGCGGATTTATTTCCATATCTGCTACGAGTATGGCGTTTTCTGCGGCTGTTGGTTTAGCGTCAATGCCGATGCTTGTTTCTATTTTTGCGAGCACAGCTCGTTTGTGCGAAGTTAGGAATGCGTCCATTAATTATATTCCTTTGTTATTTATGCGAATTTCTTTAGGTAGGTATTTTGTTATTATTAGTTTTTAATTAAATTTGAATTTAAGTTTGGATTGCATTGCAGCGTATTTTTTCGAGCCACAATTCTTTTCCGTCGCGTGCTGCAAGCGGGTATCCGCCATCGAGGAACGAGTTTAGGAATCGCACTGTTTTTCTATTTTGCGGACACCACCCTTTTAGAGCGTCTCGTAGTTGCTGTTTTAGTATTTCTAGTAGCGCGGTTTTTGTTCCATTGTTCCGTGGATTTTTTACGACAACGAATAGGATTGCGACTTCGATAGCCAACGATTGCTGCGAGTCATTTAGTAGTCGCGAGGGCTCTAGACGCTCTGCTATTTTCCATAAGAATATTTCGTTTAGCTGCAATGCTGCGGGTAGTTCTCTTATGCCTGAGATCCACTTTGGCTTTCGTTCGATTTGCGGCATGGCGCTTGCGATGATCGTTACGAGTTCTTGCTCGAAGGTAGTTATGCTAAGGCTATTAGTAGTTTGCGCTATCATTTTTTTCGTTATTTTTCTCTAGATTGAATCGCGGTGCGTTTCTTGTGCGAGCCATTGATTTATCGAGGTCTATTTTTCCGTTTCGCAAGTATTGTAGGAATCGTAATGCTTCACGGTATGCGCCCTCGACTCTCTCCCTGCTATCGAAGTTATGATAGTCGTAGCGCACTATTGCGGCGGCGATTCTTCTTACGAGATGCGGGATTGGTTGTTGCAGTGGAATTTCGTATCGCACAGCGATGTGCGCGTCGATGATTGCATTTGCGTTTTCGATGTATTTATGTATTGCGCTATTTGCCAGTTCTTCTACCGATTGCACCTCGAAGGCGTCTAGTACTTCCTGCTGCCCGAAGAGGTCGATTATTTCGCTTGCTGTGATATAAGGGCTATCTGTTGTCATGCTTGCTTTTTCTACTATTATTTTGCTTGTGTATTAATTTTACAGTTGGCTTGAGGAGGCGCGATTCAAAGGTGTCTGTTACCCGCGCGCCTCCCCAAGCGTTAGTTGTGAGGTGTTGGTTGTAATGTGTTAGTTGTTATTTTTTGCGAAGCGTTTAGCTTATGACAGCTCTGAAGAGCACGCCGAGGTTTTTAGCAGCGACTAGTTCGCAACAGGATTCGATTACGCGCACGACGATAGCCCCGCGCGCTCCTTTGTTAGGGTCTGGTATTATGCCTGCGCTGCGTTTTCCGTATTCTGCGGAATATCCCCATGTTATCCCGTTATGTGCGCCTGCTGCCTCGTTGATGTGTAGTAGAGCGACGTTTTTCCCCCAAGTATATGCGGCGTCGAGTTCTTGCCCTCTGTTTGCGGAGTTATATATGCTGTCGCCTACGAGCACTTGTTTGATTTCTAGCATGTCTGCGAGTTGACTTTTTGATATTGCGCCCTCGCTGTTAGCGGTTCTAGCGGCGGATGCGACTAGTTTTGGATGCTGTCGTATTTTGGTCCATGCTTCTCTGCCGATGACCATTATATTAGGTCTTAGTATAGGCAGATCGAGAGCGGTAAGTAGTATGTCTCTAGGGTTTTGGCTAGAGTGTGTCCACTTTGCGTTACTGTTGCTAGCGACGTTGGTTACGTTAGCTTGCTCGAAGTTACTTGGGTCTTGTATGATTTTTGCGACCCTACGCTCGCGGTCGAGCATTATTAGGTCGGTTAGGAATTCTACGGCACGAGCTTTCGGATCGTAATCGTGTTGAGCGGCTTTTGCCTGCTCGATATCGTCGATGGGTATAATATCTTCCAAGCCGTAGTCGAGGACGGTTGCGCTTTTTTCGGCACCTGAGTATTCGACGATGGTAGGTTCGGATTTTCTTCCTACTTTAGTATCTGGCAGAGAGAAATGCTGAGCTGAGTCGAATGTTAGGTATTTGAAGCTTTTTGTAGCGACTTGCGTTCTTGGCATTAGTTTATCTGCGATGAAATTTTGCGCGGGATTTCGGTATGCGATTGAGAGCCCTTGCAGATGCGAGTCGACGGGGAAAGGAGCGGTTTCGGTCATGTTATTTTCTCCGAGTTAGTCATGAAGTTGAGATATGGATTATTGATGTTAGTTACTGCTTATATTAATTATTGAGGTAGAACGAGTACGCGTAGCAAATCACCTTGAGCGCTTGCTTGCGTTATTGCGACCCCTGCGATATCGGATGTAGCTGATGAATGCGTTATCGCGCGCCCATCGGTTGTTGCAGCTACGCTAACCCCTGGGTTTATGGCATATGCTGCCTCGACATCGAAGATTCCGATCATGCCTACATCTATGCGTTCGTTGGCCTTTACATTGTAAGAGCAGCTAACGCCGATGATTTTTCCGCTAGTAGTTGCGTGCTTGACCTTGTCATTGATGATAGATATGAAACGATTTTTTTCAATATCGTTTTTTGCGATGAAGGCTTTAATCAATAGTTGTTCGGACATGGTAGTTCTCCTCTAGTTATAATTTTTGGTAGGGTATTGTTATTGGTGTTAGTTTTTTTATTTAGTTATTTTTGTGTTAATTATTATAGGTTTTTAGTAACATATTTAACGGCTTGCGCTGCGGATACGACTTGCCCTTTTTCTGCGCAAGCTTGCATGTATGCGCTAGCTTTTTCACCGATCGCTACTCCGTTGTTGTTGAAAGCTAGTTTTTCTTTTTCACTATTTGCCTCTTCGTTGGAACAGGCAGAGAAGTTTATTTGTTGCGGTTGCGCCTCGATGAAGTTGCAGAACCATAGGCGAGGGTTCGTATTTTTTTCAAGCTCACGCGAGTGCAAGATATCTTGGCTATCGAGAGAAGCGATGAATGTTATTGTTTGCTCGCGCTTGTGCGGTAGTATTTTTCCGCAAGCGATTTGCTTATCGACGAACTCGACTATTGCTTGCCACTCTTTTGCATTGCTTTGCTCCAGTTCTTGCTCTTGCTCGTTGAACTCGTACTGGCGCGAGAAGGGCAGTATTGATGCTTTATTTCGATAGAATAGCGCGGTGTTTTTGCTATCACCTTCGAGTTCTGCGTCGGAGAATTTCAGCGGGCTCAAGCCCTTTACGGCTGGTGTTTGTGCGCCGAGCAAGCCGATATGCCTTAGGTACCATGAGTTTGTTGTGGGATTTTGTTCAGCGTTTGGTCGATAGAAGCTTGCGCTAACTTTTTTATATTGCCCTTTGCGTACTGCCTGCGAGATTTCTGGTGCGATGTTTGTTAATTTAGCGATGAGTAATTTGCCGCGCCTTCTTAGTGAAGAGACCCAGCCCCAAGCTGGCTTATCGTGTTGCGGGTGCCCGATGACTAAAGGAGCTTCGTGTAGTTCAGTATTGTACGAGGTTATGATTTTGTCGATATCCTCGTTTTCTATAGTTACTTCAGTACCGTTGGCGTCTGTATGCTTGCCGGCGCGAAAGATTTCTAATTCTACTTCTGTTTTGTTCATAGTTCCTCGATTATGTTATAATTTTATTATATTGGTAAGGGGAAGTGTTGTTGTTTCGAGTTAGATATATTTAGATATACTGGCTTGTTTTTTTGTATTATCTATATTTTACGGGGAAAGCTTTTTGTGGTAGATTTTTTGTGCCGAGTTTTGCTACGAAGTTTGTGTTGAGTTATTTTTGTACAAGCTTTTTTGTAGCTGTTTAATGAAAGGTTTTTGCTGTTTAGTGTCTTGGTTTTGTTTAATGCTATAGATATTTTCATCTACATTTTCTGTTTTGTGATACCACAGCCCATTGAAATGATCGTTGATCCAGGCTAAGTCTGGCTTGAATCCCATGCTTGCGATTATCTGTGCGGTTTGTGCGCTACCTACTAGATCAGGAGCGGGTTTTGTATTGCGCCATACTTTAGGTGCAGCGGTATCAGTTCCGAAGTTCCAGTTAGTCCACCACTTGACGGGTCCATTATTGAAGGAGTTATCGATCAGGTCTGCGTCTGCCTTGACGATAGTATTTTTAGTATTAGCGTGCACTTTTGCGTGCGCGTAGCTTGCGCCTTGTTCTGTAGTTAGGGTTGCGCCTAGAATTACTTTACTTATTGCGAAGTTCATTCTGTCGTACATGTTATAGAAATCGGCGGTGCCGTTTCTTTGAACTTCCATCAGTTCGATTGCCATCCCTTCAGGTAGAACGATTCCGGTATCTCTGCGCACGGCTTGACATGCGTCGAGTAATTTTTCTTGGTCTTCTTCGCGCGTGCCTGGAGGGTAGGTAGCGCGCACTGTTGGCAGCGCATATTTTTCTAAGAAGAGGCACCACTCTCTTTGCGTTGCCCTGCGAAAATAGACGGGCCAGTATAGGAAATGAGCGAGTCCTCGCCCGTATGGATCGTCGTCATGCCATGCGCCATTAGAGAAGCACCAGAATTTTTTATCGGGCATTATTTTTCCCTGAGGCTGTGCTGCAGTTTTCAGTAGCAATTGTGCTTTGTAGTTGAAGCGGAATCGACTAGGGTTTCGTGTGACGATTTTTTCAAAATTGATGAATCCACGATTTGCCTCCCACATTATTTCTGCTACGGAGTATCCGAAGAAGATGCCATAGAGCATTTTTTCGACATGCTTATTCCATTCGATTTTTTCGAGATTTTTTTTGAGAATTCTAGCGGCTTTTATTTCGATTGGTTTTTCTCCCCCTGGCACGACATCCCACTCGGCGGTTACGACGGCGCTTATCCTTTGCGCTAGAGCGGCTTTGACCTGATCGTCGGAAAGTATGAACTCGTAGAACGAAGGATCTTCGGCGGCTTTGCTGCGTAGTAGCGGGTCTTCGACGGGCAGGGGAGTATTTTTATTAAGGAATGCTCGGCTCCAGTCTGTTCCGTCTCTGCTGCTAGATATTTCTTGCAGGTTAGGGGTTGAGTTATTATTTACGTTTGCTTTTATGTTATGAACTTTCGGCATGTCTTTCTCCAAAAGGATTAGTTGAGAATTGAATTTATTTAGCTTTGTTAATTATTCTGGTTTTGTTTTGCTATTGTTTATGTGAAGAATGATGCTTTGCTATGCGCTTGGATTGAGCGAATTGAGCGCACCATTCCGATGCTTGTGCTTTGCTGTTGTGCTGCGAATAGAGCGAGGGCGATAGCCCAGAACCTATCGGCGTTACCGTCTGTTAGGTCTGCGCTGCTGGTATTGAATTGTATTGAGTTTCCACTAATGGATGCGCGCATAGCGTGCAGATCGTCGAATAGTTTTTGTGAAGTTGGTATTTTTAATTTTTTTTCTTGCAGTATTTTTTTAATTAATGTTGCGAGTTCGAGTTTTTTAGCTTTAGTGAAATTGACGGCGCTGGTTCTATTTTTTCCATATCTTTTTTGAGCGTCTTCTACGGGCTTTAGTCCTATTCCTGTTGCGTCCATGGCTATTTTTATGGGCTTGTACCGCTCGACCATGCGATCGAGTCTTTTATCTTGCTCTGCGAAGGTAATAGATTTTTCGGCTTGTATTTCGCGTATCCAGAATTTATTATTAACTTTTTCGATTGCGACTGCGACCCAGAGATCGTTTTTTCTAGCGATGTCGTTTCCGATCCAGCACTGTCCGCCTTTGAACAATTGAGGAATTGCGGCGTGCTTATTTTGTGCGTTTATTATTATATTTCTATCGAGCCACCTGGTGCTACCGTCCATCCAATCGAGTTCGTATTCTTGTCGCCATAGATATTCGTCGAGCGTGCTATCTTTGAGTTCTTGTATGTTGCGCGGTAATCCTTGCTGTACTGCTTGGAATATATCTACGCGATGCTTCGACCAATGTTTTTCATCGCCGCACATTAGTCGAAAGAACATATTTGCGGTTCCGTTAGGAGTTGAGGCTATTCGTATTTTCAGCCCATTTTTCGATATAACAGGGAATAGAGCCCGCCATATTTGTCTACTGTTTTTATGGAATGCGAACTCGTCTAGGAATAGGTTAGCGGAGAATCCCCTTGCGGTATCGGGGTTTGCGGGCAGAATGGATACCTTTGAGCCTGCTTCGAATCTTATTTCATTTTGAGTTTTTTCTAATTTGGGAAAAGGATAACCACAGCTGGCGGAATATAATTTTTCGAACGCGCTCGCGAGCGGTATCAGATGTTCGGTCATCGTTTCTCTAGCTTGTCGTTCTCCACGCGAGAGAATTATCCACCTGGTTTTAACTTTTTGTTGCTCTGCTTTTATGCATTCTTTAAGTATTTCGGCACAGTTTACGAAAGTTTTACCTGTTTGCCTTGCAAAGAGTCCTATTTTGAATCTAGCGCTATCCTGTAGCCACTTTTGTTGATAAGGTAGAAATTGCAGGACGTGCTGCTTCGAGGTTATGTTTTTTGTTAAACCTATTTTATTTAAATTATTCATTTTGCTTATACTTCGACTTTTAATTTATTAATTTATAGCTGCGAGTTTGCGATGTAATTTTACGGTTAGCACAAGCCCAGTATTTGCATAGCGGCTTGTACGGCGGTTTGATCGATGGAGCCTTTTTTTTGTGCTTTTTCTAGTTTTTGGAATTGCCTTTTTTTCAGCGAGTTTTCGATTTCTTTATGTATTACGATATCGTTTTTTGCGGCTTCGGACACGGCACGCAATGCGCGCGAGAGGGTTGCGGCTTCTTGCATTGTAAAGTTTCCACTTTTCTGTGTTTGTAGGTTTAGTAGTTTATCGTTTAGTAATTCGATATTGAGTTTAATTTTTTTCAGCGAGTTTTCGTTTTTTTCGTCTCCGTTTTCTGTTAATGCTCTGGCGAGCGATCTATTTTTGCGCAAGGTTTTTCCGACTTCTATGAGTTTCTGCGCATTGTTTTTTTGCTTTTTTGGAATTGGTTTATGTAAGTATGCGTGTACGATATCTATGATGGTAGGGCTGTCGACGCCCATATCGAGTAGTTTTTGTATAGCTTTCTCTAGTTGTTGAGGAACTTGTGTCATTTACATCCATTTATAGTTATATTTGTGTTTATTTTACTGCGTTTGATTTTATTTATTAGTTCTTAAGTATTCGCCGATTCTATCGACGGCTTTATCGATTCGATCTACCTTTTCTTGGAATCTTGCAAGAGTTTCTTTTAGCGCGTGTAGTTCGTCTTTGACGGGTAACCCTGCCAGTTTAAATTCTAACTCGCGAACCTTACTTTCGACTGCGTAGAAATGTTTTTTAGGTATGGTTGCTCTTTTTAGCGACCATATCAGCCACCCGACTAGTAGATTTAGTATAAAGAGAACGACGCCGATATTTTTTAGAATAATCACACTCATGTTATTTTTGCGGTTGTAATTTATTTATTGATATATTGTTATTTATTGTTTGCTGCATTATTGGTAGATTTTTTTTATGGCTTGCGAGTATTTGCAATACCCTCCGCCTTGAGATTCCGCATAGCATAGCTAGTTCATTTAGTTCCCGTCCTTGCTTTCGCATTTCGATGCACTGTTGCGTGGTATTTTTTGCTGGGGTTGGCTCTGGTCTTGCAGGAAAATCTATAGCTTCGCCGGAGAAACTTTCGCATAATTTTTCGGCGACCCTGCTACCGAGGTATCGCCGTAGTTTATGATCTTTTACCAGGCGTTTTTTTGTTGGAATATATATTCGTTGCCCTGCGAGAGCAGCGCGCGCGCGCGCGCTAGTTTCGGCGCCAAGAGTCTTATTAAGCCTTAGATGGATAGATTCGCTCATAGATTTGTATATTTGGTTATGCTTTTTTGTTACTTGTGCTTAGTTGAAGTAAGAATTTTTTTCGTGTTAAGTTTTTTAGAGGCCATGGAATCTCCATAGGCCATCGTTGCTCTAGCCAAAGCCCGACTTTTATGCATTGCGATATTGTCACGCGTCCGTGTGCCAATCGAGCGAAGAATCTGCTATCGCCGGCGGCGTATGTGCCTAGTGTAGTTATCGACCAATTTTTGTGAGCGATGAACATTTCGGCTAATGTTGTTATTTCGTTCATAATAAACATAGAATCATTATTCATAATAAACACTGAATAGTCAACAATTGAAATGGTTGTTTTTTGTTTTTGTGATTCTAATCGGAATGGGGAGGCTGTTTTCTTGGCTATTTTGTTAATGCGACTACATGATTTTTCGTTATTTTTGTATTAGATATGTGCTAGCAGAGTATTTTGATTGTAGCTTGTAGAGCTATAGATGGTATTTTACTGAGGGAGTATTTTTTTGAAGAAGGGTAGGAGTTTGCAGATAGCCCCGGCGGCGGTTTTGTTTTCACGCGCACGCGCTATATCTAGCTACGATGATTCGCTGCGAGATTTGGTAGCGGATATGTATCGCTTGATGTATGCGTATGATGGAGTTGGACTTGCGGGTCCGCAGGCTGGTGAGTTATTGCGAGTTGCGGTTATTGATTTGCGTGGTCGAGTTATGCGTGCGGCTATGGAAGAAACTTCTAGTGCTGCTGCTGATATAGCGGATGCGTCTACGGCTATGACTTCGGATGCGAGTGAGCCCTCGATTGTTACAGAAGATGTTGCTGCGGATGATTTTTTTGTTGATGATTGCCGCGAGGCACGCGAGCCGTTTGCTTTAGTAAACCCTGAGATTACTTGGCGCGGCGATGATTTACGCTGTTATGAGGAGGGTTGCCTTTCGTTTCCGGATTTGCTTGTTGAGGTAGAGCGTCCGCGTTCGGTTGAGGTTAGCTACCATGACTTAGATGGCGAGCGTCATGTTGTTCGAGCGCATGGGCTTTTATCGATCTGTCTACAGCACGAGATAGACCACCTTGATGGTCGTACGATAATTGATTCGTTATCGCGATTGCGTCGCTCGATGGTTATGCGACGCTATGCGAAACAGTCGAGGCAATCGCATCAGAAGGGCGAGGGTAGGGATAACGCCGAGACGAGTTCGCTCCCGAGTTTAGGATGATATAGATGGGCGCGTGTTCTGGCTTGCGCGTGGTATTTTTTGGTAGCGGAGGTTTTGCGCGCCCGATTTTGCGTGCCCTGCTGGATTTAGCTGATATATGCGAGGTTTGCGCGGTTGTGACGCTTGATAATCAGAGAGTTGCAGCTGCGCCCTTTAGTGCTACTGGTATAGAAATATTGACATTGCGCCCGCGAAGATTGGACGCTGAGTTATTTGCGCGTTTGCGTGCTATGCGAGTTGATTTATTTATCACGGCGAGTTATGGGCTACGCTTTCCGCGCGCGTATTTGGATTTGCCGCGCTATGGCAGTTATAACTTGCACGCGTCGTTGCTGCCGCGTTGGCGAGGGGCGTCTCCGATTCAGCACTCGATATTGCATGGGGATGTTGATAGTGGAGTTACGCTTATAAGTATGGGAGAGAGGATTGATTGCGGTCGTATTGTGTGCCAGTCGTGCATGCGCCTTGGCTCTAGCGAGAGTTATATTGAGTTAGAGTCTCGTTTGTCTGAGTTAGCGGCTCGCGATTTATTGCGTTTTTTACGCGAGGGTTTGTTCCAAAAAGCTGATTCGTGGCGCAAGCAGGATGAGGAGCTGGCGAGTTATGCGGGTAAGTTTAGCCGTGCGGATGGTTTTATTGATTGGGGAATGGGTGCGGAGTTTTTGAGCCGTCGAGTGCGTGCGTTTGCGCTGTGGCCTGGTAGCGCGTTTTTTGTAGATGGAGTTAGGGTGCTTGTGCATGAGGTGCGCGTTGAGGATATGAGCCCGACGGCGGGTAGTGTTGTAGGCGAGGTTTTGCGTGTAGCCCCGCATCCGCTGGTAAGATGCGGTACGGGTGTGCTTGGATTGCTACGCTTGCAGCGAGAGGGTCGCAAAGTAATGTTGGCTGCGGATTTTCTACGAGGTTTTTCTTTGCGCGCAGGCATGGTATTGAATAGAGCAAGATAAATTTGCTGTAAAGTTTAGGTTATAACGAAATGGAATTATTATAGTTATGGGTAAGATTCGAGTTAAGAATCCGATTGTCGAGATGGACGGAGACGAGATGACGCGAGTTATCTGGTCTCGTTTGAAGGAGCGATTGATTCTGCCATTTTTAGAAATAGATTTAGAGTACTACGATTTAGGTATTGAATCGCGTGATGCGACGGATGATAAGATAACGCTTGATGCTGCTGCTGCGATAAAGCGAGTAGGGGTAGGAGTTAAATGCGCGACGATAACGCCTGACGAGGGCAGAGTATCGGAGTTTAATTTGAAGCAGATGTGGCGTTCTCCGAACGGCACGATTCGCAACGTACTTGACGGCACGGTTTTCCGCGAGCCTATACTATGCAAGAATGTACCGCGTTTAGTAACTAGTTGGGAGCATCCGATCACGATAGCCCGCCATGCTTATGGCGACCAGTATCGCTGTCAAGAGCTGGAGATCGATAGTGCTGGTGTATTGGAGTTAGTTTTCACACCCAGTGCTGGAGGCGATGAACGGCGCCAAGAGATATTCACATTCAGCGAAGAGACTGCGACGGCTATAGGTACTGGCTTGGAGTTTGGCGTTGGTATGGGTATGTATAACACGACAGCCTCGATAACGGGATTTGCGCATGCCTGCTTTCGCTACGCATTGAGCCGCAAGCAGATGGTTTACCTATCGACGAAGAACACGATTTTGAAGAAGTATGACGGTGCGTTCATGCGTATATTTCAGAGGGTTTATGATACGGATTACAAGGAATTGTACGAGCGAGCTGGCTTGGGCTATGAGCATCGCTTGATAGATGACATGGTAGCGTTTTCGTTAAAGTCTTCTGGTGGATTTTTATGGGCTTGTAAGAACTACGATGGAGATGTGCAATCTGATTCGCTTGCGCAAGGCTTTGGCTCGCTGGGCATGATGACTTCTGTATTGCTTACGCCTGATGGTAAGTGCGTAGAGACGGAGGCAGCGCATGGCACGGTTACGCGTCACTACCGCCAGCATCAACGAGGCGAGCGCACTTCGACGAATCCGACGGCTAGTTTAGTTGCGTGGGCGCGAGGTTTGTCGTGGCGAGCGCGATTTGACGATGATGCAGAGCTCATGTTTTTTGCGAAAGCACTTGAATCGAGCGCGATTTTGACGATCGAGGAAGGTTCGATGACGAAGGACTTGGCGTTGCTAGTAGGGGAAGATGCGCCGTATTTGACGACGGATGATTTTATAGCGGCGATTGAAGTAAATTTGCGAAAGGCTCTTGCGGCTCGTTAGAATTAGTTTTTGTTATCGAGGTATATTTTCTTGGCATGTTTTCTTGGCAATTGGCGATGCACTTGCTAGATTAGACTGGCGATTAGATCGTTGCGGATTGCGGATTGCGCGTTGCGTATTGCGTGCTATGCTAGTTTTTTACGAAGGAATATAGCGTGATGTGCTAGCGAGTATCCTTGTGGCATTGCTTATGGAGTTTTATGGGGCTATAAAGATGGTAGATATGGGGTTTGCTTTTTTTGATAACGAGGGCGCACTACGCGCTTGGTAGTTCTATGTTGTGTAGCAGGTTTTTTTATAAGAGATTCTTTGGCAAGGCTAAGGTCAATGTTAAGGACAAGACTAAGGTCAAGTCTAAGGTCGAGTTTAGGGCTAAGCTTAGGAGCAGGATTTTGCTCGGCAATTTTTCTTACGCAGGCGTTTATACTTTATGCTTGTTGCTGCTGACATTATCTGTATCGTCGTGCGGTTTGTTTTCCCCGCGCGTCGAGAGTAATACGGGAGGTAGCGCTGCGAGTAGGGAAGGTTCTAATTTGGACATAGTAAACGATGTTCCGATTCCTAGTGGGGCGGTATTGGACAATGATCGTTCGCTGGTATTGGGTCGAGGCTCGAACTGGACTGGTCGTTTGGTATTTCGAGTTAACCGCTCTTCGACTAGCGTATTTTCTTTGTATCAATCGGAGATGCCGCAGTTTGGCTGGCAAATTATTTCGGTTATTCAGGACGAGGTTGGTATATTGCAATATGTAATGGGCTCACGCTTTGCGACCATTCGAGTTGCGGGTAGCGGTTTTCGAGGCTCCCGAGTATCGATATTGATGGCACCGCGCACGGAGAGTGGCGATTCGGCGCCTTCGTCGCCTGGAGCTCCGCGTGCGGGAAGTGGTCAATCGAGCGGTGCGTTTTGATGGAATTCTATGGCGTTATATGTAATTTTCACGCCGATAGATTTTTATGCCTTGAGGCTTCTACGAAGGTTTAGGAAGGTTAATGGCTAGCGTAGATATCGGGCTAAAGGCTTTTTTTGTGAGAACTGATTTGGTTTTGGGGCGGATTTTTTTCCTCAGGCTGAGGCTGTGTTTACCTATGGTAGCAAGATTAGCATTAGAATTGGGGGTTAGAGAAACGAGCGCGCTTTTACGGCGTGCGATTAGCACAATTGTTGCGATTTTTGGTTGCGTTTTTTATGTCGGATTTTTTTCAGGATCTATTTTAGCGCGCTGTCTAGCAACGTACAGAGAGATTTATAGTTATGAAGAAAATGATATTGATAGACGCGGCGCATCTGGAAGAGACTCGCGTTGCGTTTGTAGTTGATTCGCGCCTTGATGAATATGTAAGCGAATCGGCTGAGCGTAAGATACTTAAAGGTAACATTTACCTAGGTAGGATCATGCGCATAGAGCCGTCATTGCAGGCGGCTTTTATTGATTACGGGGGCGGTCGTCATGGCTTTATCAGTTTTCACGACATCCACCCTGATTACTTCCGCATCCCTGTATCTGACCGAGAGGATGAGTCCGATGAGGTTTCAGGCAATAGCGAAGAGTTTGACGATGACGATTCTGTTTCGGATTTTCCTGCGGATTCTCCTGAGGGCTCGCCCTCGCCCTCGGAAGTTGGAGGTGATGACTATCATGGTTCGGCAAGCCGTCAGAGACAAAAGAAGAGGCAAGACCCGCATCGCCAGTATAAGATTCAGGAGGTTTTATCGAACGAGAAACCGCTGTTGGTGCAAGTAGTTAAGGAGGAGCGAGGAACGAAGGGAGCTGCTTTGACGACATATTTGTCATTGGCTGGTCGTTGTTGCGTATTGATGCCGAATTCTACACGCAGTGGAGGTATCAGCCGTCGGATTGAGGATGTTGGAGAGCGCAAGCGTCTTCGAGATATAGTATCTTCATTGGAAGTTCCGTTGACGATGTCGGTTATTTTACGCACTGCGATTCGCGGTCGCACGAAGTTAGAGATCAAGCGTGACTACGAGCATTTGTTGTCGCTATGGGAGTCTATTCGCAAGCTCACTTTGCAGTCGACGGCGCCTGTACTTGTTCATGAGGAGGGAGACTTGGTAAGCCGTACGCTGCGTGACATGTATACGAACGATGTTGACGAGGTGATAGTATCTGGGAAGGATGCGCTTGACTCTGCTCGAACTGCGATGGGTCGAGTTGCGTCGTCGCATTTGCGTCGTATTAAGCAACACAAGCCTGGGGGTAAATCGTTGTTTCAGGAGTATGGCGTTGAGGAGAAGATAGCGGAGATTTACCGCCCTCGAGTATCGCTTCGTTCAGGTGGTCATATAGTAATGCAACAGACGGAGGCATTGGTATCGATAGATGTTAACTCAGGCAAGAGCACGCGCGAGCGTCATATTGAGGTTACGGCGTTGCGTACGAATTTGGAGGCGGCGGAGGAGATATGCCGTCAGTTGCGTCTGCGTGACTTGGCTGGCTTAATAGTTATAGATTTTATAGACATGGATGGTCATCGTTCTAAGGTAGATGTTGAGAATCGCATGCGCGAGTTGTTGCTTGATGACCGAGCGCGTATTCAGATGGGTCGCATCAGTTATTTCAGTTTATTGGAGTTATCGCGCCAGCGTTTGCATCCGACGGTCTACGAGCGAGCTAGTTTGCCGTGCGAGGCGTGTAGTGGAACGGGATATGTACCTGCGCGTTCGGTTGTTCTTTTGAGTTTTTTGCGATCTTTAGAGGAGATGGCGAGCAAGACGAACAATAACGAGGGATTAGAGTTGCGAGCGGTACCTGAGTTGGGTTTGGCATTTTTGAACGAGAAACGGCAGTCTTTGATTTCGATTGAGCAGCGTTATGGAGTTAGCATTGATGTTACGTTTGATTCGAATTTACAGTTTGGAGAATCGAAGATACTACGAGTTTCTGCGCGCGCGCCGAGTTATTCGTCAGATGAATCATCTTTGTCGCCGCCTCAAGAACGACGTTCTAGCGGCAAGGCTCGCCGAGGAAGCCATTCTGATAGTTCTCGCGCTGATAATTCTCGCGCTAGTTCATCGCGGCGGCGTAGTTCTGCGCCTAAGGCTTCGGGTATGGAAGTTGATATGGATAGGGATGATAGAGACGGATTTTCTTCGTCGCAAGCTATGACAGCTAGCACGGCAGTAGAGGATAGGTTTGATAGTTCTGGTGCGCCTGATGGTAGTATGGCTGGTTCGGAAGACTTTCCTGCGTCGGCTTCATCGCGTCGGCGAGCCCCGCGCGGTGGTGATGATAGGGTTGGCGTCAGGGCTAGGCGTGGCGGCGGGCGTACGGGGCGCGGTTCTACAGCAGCTAGTAGCGCTAGCGAGCCTGGTGGTTCTGCGGCTAGGTCTGGGCATGGAGGAAAGGTTGGCGAGAGCAAAGGCTCGCTACAACCGGACGATAGCGATCCGCGTGACTTTTTGGGAACTGATAAGACTCTATGATTGGGATTAGATTTGAGATTGTTGCGTTTAGGGCTATCGTTATCAATTGATGTATTGTTTAGATCGCCTGACTCTGCTGTTTGATTTTTATAGAAACGACTACTTCTTCGTTTAGGTATGAGTTTATAGCGTCGATGAGAAGTTGACTTTGATGCATGGCGATTGGCGCGAAGCCTTGTGTAGTGGCGATGGTTAGGGTTGCTTTCTGATTTTTGCGTGCTGATTGTAGAGTGCTATGTTTAGCGAAGACTAGTTTCAGGGGTTTAGCTTGCTTGCGGAACTGCTCTGGAACGATTTCGCTCCAGTTTTCGGCTATCAGGGCGAATGTTTTCAGATTGGGTTTTTTGCGGGCGATTTTTGCGGTAATACGAGCGGTTAGTGCCCCGAGAGCGGCTGGTGCGAATGTAGCGGAGCGTTCGCTTATGTTGCTGTATTTGTTGCTATGCTTATTGGTGTAATGAGTTGGCATGGGCTTGGAGGCATCGTTGCGTTGAGGCATGGCATTGGCTTGTAAGCTAGTTGCCTAGTATATGATGCTACATCAAAGAATTGTGATAGATTATCACGAGTATGTGATTGGACAATAGTACCTAATGTAGCGAGACTACAAGCGTTGTCTTCTCGCATTAACTAATAACCAATAGCGATTAGTATTATTTGCAGAGAGATAACGAGGGAAACCCTCGTGCCTATTCTATCCTTCCTGAGGCACGAGGGTTTCTTATATTATCCATCGTGTCATGGTGGCTAGCCTATAGCCATAGCCTGCCAGATTTTTTTCAAGCAAGTTGCTTGTGCTTCTTGGTTTTACTTACTTTCGAATCCTCTTGCGAGGACATATATTTCGTTGGCGAATTTCCTGCTAGCTTGAGGCTTTATTAATTTCACTTTTGCGAATCGTGCCTGCAGATTTTCTATGAGTTTTTTTTCGTCTGCCGCGTGTCGCAGTTTTGCAAGGAATTCGCCGTTCGTAGCCAGTAGCATATACACGAGAGGCATGATGCTTTTGACGAGCATTGATTGTCGCTCGTTATCGATTTTTGCTTGCCCGATGGTGTTAGGGGCAAGGTCTGATAGAATACAGTCTGGCTTTCCGCCTAGCAATTTGAGCACTTGTTCGGCGCTAGCGGAGAGTTTTTGCGCTGCTGGCTGACTATGCTGTAAATTTTCTTCCTGCTGCGACGCGAGTTCCTGCGACGCGAGTTCCTGGGACGCGAGTTCCTGGGACGCGAATCCTTGTGTAAATTCTTGAGATGGGTTTAGCAGATTTTGTTGCCTGGTGATTATCTGCTTGTTTTTTTCGAAAGGCTCGATTTCTTTTTGGTCGATACCTAGTATTCTAGCTTTAGGAGCAGCTGCGGATGCTACCTGTAGCCAGCTACCGGGTGCGGCACCTAGGTCGAGGATTCGTTTTTTTCCTTTGCAAATGCGGTATTTTTGCTCGATTTCTATTAGTTTGAATGCGGCTCGACTTCGATATGGCTTTTCGTAATTTTTTGAGAATCTTGGTTCTGTGAACCTTGCACGAGCGAATCGGTCTGGTTGAGCGTATTTGTTGTTGCTAGTGATTTTAGCTCCGCTTTGCTTGTCGTAATTGGCAGGCTGTGCTTTGTTGGCGAGCTTTATTTTTTCAAATGTGCTAGCGGGGCTATTTTGCTTTTTGGGTAAGGCGAATCGAAGCAGGTGCGCTTTAGTCATTTTCAGTTTTTTGCGATTTAGTTTAAATTTTGATTAGTAGAGTTTAAATTTTTTCACCTACCTCGTCCTTGCTTTCGCTTAGGTCGATGATTTCGGTTATTATACCTTCGCGCAATCCTCTATCTGCGATGGATATGCTTGGTAGAGCGAATTGCTCGAATAGGCATACGACGATTGCGCACCCGACGGCTAGCATGTCTGCGCGTTCGGTTCCGACGCAGCCGTATGTTGCGCGTTTTTCGCGAGTTTGTTGTCTGAGAAGATTTGCGACATGGCATGCGCTTTCGATATTTAGCTGCTCGCCGTCGATTTGCTTTCGGTTATATTTTTCGTATCCGTATTGCAAGCATGTAAGTGATGTAAGCACGCCGGAAGCGCCGACGGCGGAGACTTGATTTTTTTCGATATTGTATGAGATTTTATTTTTTTCGTCGAATTCTTTCAGTTGTGTCGCGATGGACTGTTTTATTTTTTCTAAGACATCGTCTGAGATAGCATTTATTCCGAAAGTATCTTTGAGTATCGCCAATCCGCTTGGCAGAGATAGAATGTTTATTATTTTTGGATTTTTAGCTACCTGCATATCGAGCCATGCGATTTGCAGACTACCGCCGCCGATATCGAACAGCAATCCGAATGGTCTCTGCTGTTTGAAGAGGTTACGACAAGAGAGCAATGCGTAGTACATTTCTTTTTGTGGCGAGATTATCTCGAATTGTATATTTAGTTTTTCGTTAATTGTATCGACGAATTCTTGGCTATTTTCGGCTCTTCGGAATGATTCGGTAGCGACTGCGGTTATTTTTTGTGGCTTCCACTTATCGAATCGGCGCACGAATCCCTCGAGAGCCGTTATACTTCGCTCCATGGCTTCTTCTGATAGTTTGCCGCTAGTTGCGAGTTTTTCGCCCAAGTATACTGGCACGCTAGCGGCGTCTAGGGTTTTGAACGGATATATTTTTTCGGGAGTTTTTTGCACGACGATCATGCGACAAGAATTTGTGCCTAGATCGATAGCGGCGAAGCGGTTAGGGTTTTTGTTCATGTTTTCACTATAACTCTTTAGCTTATTTTTCAGTTTACTTTTTGTTTTTTTTAATTTGTGCTTATTAGCGATTGTTTTATCTGATTGGGTTACTTGGTTAGTTCTTCGAGCGTTTTATCGAGCAAGCGCAGGTCTTGCTCGCGCGATAGAGAGTGATCTCCCTGTTGTATGAAGATTGCGAGCGCGTCCTCTGCCTGAATGGATTTGAAACAATCGAGCATATGTTGAACTGGTACGACGTCGTCTTTGAGTCCTGCGAGCACTCTTAGAGGGGATTTGCATATTATTTTTTTGTGGTTATCGAGCAGATGATGATTTTCTGCCTCGTCGAGCATTTTTTTTGTAAGCAGGTATCCATTTTCAGGAGTTTTTCCTTGTTCGAACCAGACACCGACCTCGCCGCGCTGTATTTTTTGTTGTTCTTTTTTTGGAAAGCTTGGCAACAGCAATTTTTTTGGGAAGTCGAATGCTGGCGCGATAAGCAGTAGTGCTGCGATATTATCGTGATATTTTTTTAGGATATGCGCTGCGATCCAGGCTCCCATCGAAGAACCGACGAGCACCCATTTTTTTTCGATATTTTGCAATGCGTGCTCGAATACGGTTATGGCGTCGCTGATCCAGTCTCCGATGGTTGATTTATCGAACTCGCCGCCTGATTTTCCGTGCGCGCGATAGTCGAAGAGCATTGCGGATAGATTTTTTTTTTGTGCGAATTGGAAGATACGGCTTGCTTTTGCGCCAGTCATATCAGAGGTGTAGCCGGAGCAGAACATCAAGCCTAGGCTATCGTTACTACCTTTACGCGCGCGCACTGCTAGCTCGATATGCGGCATAGCATTGTCGCTGTCTTTAGCTTTGATATAGTAGTGTTCTTTATCTGTGTTAGAGGACATACATTTTCACCATCGTATCTTTGTAGCAAAAAAATATAATGGATTTGAGAAAAAAGTAAAAACTGCTTGCAAAAAACTACTATCGGTTTACTAATGCGGTTTACTGAGGCTTATGCGTTTTGGAGCGAGTATGATGACTTCTGCGCTTTTATGCGAATAAGAGCGAGGAATCTGAGCGAATAATATGAAATAGTATAGTGTTATCGAGCATAGGGCTTGATGGAAATGGGGAATGAGAAATAGTAAATGGGGGGCTAGGGGGATTTTTTTGGAAGCTTACGGAGATTTAGCCAATGTCTAAAGGACAAGATGGTGCAGGTTTGCACCCTGATACGCTTGCATTGCATGCGGCGTTTCGCAAGGATGCTAGCACGAACGCGCTAGCGGTTCCGATTTACCAGACTACTTCGTATCAGTTTGACGACACGGCGCATGCGGCTAGTTTGTTTGGTTTAGAGAAGTCTGGCAACATATACACGCGTATTACGAATCCGACGACTAGCGTGCTAGAGGAGCGCATTACGGCGCTGGAAGGAGGAGTTGGAGCGGTTGCGTTAAGTTCTGGTCAAGCGGCGTCGGCGTTTTCGCTTCAGAATTTGGCACGCAGTGGTGACAATGTAGTTAGTTCGACGGATTTGTATGGGGGCACTTGGAATTTATTTGCGAATGGGATGAAGGATTTAGGGATCGAGGTTCGTTTTGTCGACCCTATTTCCCCTGAGAATTTCCGCACGGCGAGCGATTCGCGCACCCGCGCTTACTACGGCGAGACTTTGGCGAATCCGAAGTTGCGTCCGTTTCCGATAAGGGATGTAAGCCGTATAGGCGATGAGTTAGGGATTCCGTTGATTATGGATAACACGGCGGCGCCGCTTTTATGCCGTCCATTTGACTTAGGAGCGCACATTATAGTTTATTCGCTTACGAAGTATATTGGCGGTCATGGCACGTCGATTGGGGGCATGCTGGTAGATAGCGGTCGTTTTGATTGGTCTAAGCAAGGCGGTCGTTTTCCGACTTTGAACGAACCTGATGCGAACTACCATGGCACGATTTTTTCTGAGGCGGTTAGGGAGCTTGGTCCGATTGCGTATATATTACGAGCGCGCGTTGTTTTGTTGCGTGACTTTGGCTCTGCGCTTTCGCCATTTAACAGTTTTTTATTTCTGCAGGGTTTAGAGACGCTGCCGCTACGAATGAATCGTATATGCGCTAATGCGCAGGTTATCGCGGAGTTTTTGCGTGAGCATCCGAAGGTTTCGCGTGTTGTATATCCTGGTCTCGAAACTGGAAAGGCACGCGAGCAGGCGTTATCTGTATTATCTGGCGGTTTTGGTGGTTTGATTGGCTTTGAGTTGACAGGAGGCATAGATGCTGGCAGATGCTTTATCGATGCGCTGAAGTTGGTCTGCCATGTTGCGAACATCGGAGATTCGAAGACTTTAGCGATTCACCCTGCCTCGACGACCCAATCGCAGCTTTCGCCTGCAGCTCGTCTATCGAGCGGAGTATCTGATGGCTATGTGCGCTTATCGGTAGGCATCGAGCATGTAGATGACATATTGGCGGACATTGGGCAGGCGTTATCTGCTTGCGGCGGTTAAGTTTTTTTATTTTTGCTGTTTTGTTTTTACTTCTTTGTTTTTGTTTTTTGGCTTTTGTTTTTGATCTATGCCCTTGAAGGTACCTGACGACTTGCCTGCGTGCGCTATTTTATCGCGCGAGGGTGTTCGCTTGATTGAAGAGACGGATGCGTTGCGTCAGGATATACGAGCGCTACGCATTTTGTTTGTGAACTTGATGCCGGACAAGATATCGACTGAGACTCAGTTTGCGCGACTATTGGGTAACACGCCACTGCAGGTTGAGGTAGTTTTGCTTCGTATGGAGAGTTATGCGTCGAAGAATGTATCGCGGCGTCACCTATTGGATTTTTACCGTGATTTCAGTGATGTATGCGATGAGTATTTTGATGGTCTACTGGTTACGGGAGCGCCTGTTGAGCACTTAGATTTTTCTTCTGTTGCTTATTGGCACGAGTTGCAGCGTATTATGGATTGGAGTTGTGACCATATATTAGGCGGTTCGTTGTATGTATGCTGGTCTGCGCAAGCGGCGTTGTATCATCGCTACAAAGTAGCCAAGCATGCATTGCGCGAGAAGTTATTCGGCTTATTTCCGCACAGGCGCTTGCGAGCGAGTTCTAGTTTATTAGCGGGCTTTGGCGAGTCTCCATTTGCGGTACCGGTTTCGCGCTGGACTGAGACTCGCCAATCGGATTTGCCTGGTGATTTGGAGGTATTGATAGATTCGGACGAGGCTGGTTTGTGTTTGGTTGAGGATTTGCGTTACCGCTCGCTTTATATGTTTAACCACTTGGAGTATGACGCGGACACTTTGGCTCGCGAGTATCAGCGAGATTTGGGTAAGGATTCTCTTAAAGATTCTCTTAAGGATTCTGTTGCGGCTGGTTGTGGAGTTGTACCTGATGCTGCTTCTGTGGGGATTTCATCTAGTGGTATATCGAGTATCAAGATGCCGCGCGGTTATTTTCCGGCGGACAATCCATCTGCGGCGGTATCTAATTCGTGGCGTCCGTATGCGCAGTTGCTTTTTTCGAATTGGATTGGTCAGATATACGAGCGCATATCGCTTCGTAATTCAAAGTAGAATTGAAGAGTCTGCGATAGCGTTTTTCAAGCCTATATGCTATAGTCGATTGCGTAATGCTGTATAGCAAGCACAGATAACTAGAGAGAGAAAACCATGACGACTACGGAAATAACGAGCAACCTGCCTGATGTTATCAACAGGATTTTCTTTATGGCTAGGCGAGAGAAAGTTTTGGTGAGACCGATGAAGTTGCAGAAGTTACTGTTTTTTTCGTATGGCTGGTATGCGGGTAAAACTGGCAATATGCTTTTTGGGCAAGGATTTCAAGCTTGGCCTTATGGTCCTGTTATCCCTTTAGTTTACAACAGTTACAAGGGGTGGGGTAGTGATGTTATCGATGAAAAGGGTAAGAAGATTGACTTGGGAAATGAAAACGCCAATAGCCTAGTTGATGCGGCAGTTACTAATTATGGGCATTCGTCGGACATGGCTCTCTCGGATATCACGCACAAACAAGGTAGCCCTTGGCTGATGGTTTGGGTAAAAAATAGCCACCCGCGCATTCGTGAGACTATTACATTTGAAAGTATTAGGGACTTTTATAAAGCTAAATTAGATTCAGGTTTATAGCTCTTTTGGGTTGTATTGATGCAAAAGCAAAGTTTTTCTGATGACAATAAGTCCTAAGCGTGTGGCTAAGGAGATTCCTGATGCGCCTCCTCCAGCTTTTATGGCTAAGGATTCTACTGATAATGTTGTTTTACCTGCTACTGCGAAGGAGGAACGAAAGACTAAGCGTTTAGAGATAATAGAGTTGGCGTTGAAGCGTGTTTTGTTGATACTGGGTCTGTCTTTATTTTGTGCTTTTATTTTAGCTTTTTTTAGTAGGAACTACGATATTTTTAATTCTACTGCATTCATTATTTTGCAAGCAAGTCTGTTCAGTGTTTTGACATTACTAATTGGTGTTGTTGCGGGCACGAGTATCGATTGATTTTTATACTTTTTTGCTTTGACTTGTCATGAGTGTTATATTTGTGTAGTATTACAGCATTGTGTTTGTAAGAAAGCGTAATGATATTGCAGAGGTTGACTTATTGCCGATGATTGGAAAGCGTTTGTGAATTTGCGTAGCGTATTTGTTGCCTATTTAGGTGGCTTGTATTTATTGCGGTGGCGTTTTTGAGTTCGACTGCGACGGAGGAGACTGCGGTCGAGGTTGTAGCTGATAGCATGGCTGGAGGCATTGTTAGGCGAGCCGATTCTGGTATGGATTCTGGCTCTAGTGGTCTTTCTTCTGTAGAAGAGAGCAAGCATGATGCTTCGCAAGCTGTTACTTTAGAGCCTGCTTTGGAGCAGGATTTATCGGTTTTGCGCCACGATTGTGCGCATGTGATGGCGGAGGCTGTGCAGAGTCTTTATCCTAGTACGAAATTAGCCTTTGGGCCGGCGACGGAAGATGGATTTTACTACGATTTTGACGCGGTAGAGCCGTTTTCACCAGACTGCTTTGCGGCGATAGAGGAGAAGATGCGCGAGATAGTTGCGCGCGATTCGGCATTTGTGCGCGAGGAATGGGATCGAGCAACGGCGCACGAGTATTTCAGCGCGCAGGGAGAGCACTTGAAAGCCGAGCATGTGCTTAGTTTGCCAACGGACGAGGCTATCACGATTTATCGACAAGGTGGGGAAGACGATGCTGGCGGTTGGCTTGACCTATGCCGAGGTCCGCATGGTGCGCGCACGGGTAGTGTTGGAACTGCCTTTAAGCTATTGTCGGTATCCGAGTCGCTATGGAAGGGGGGAGCGAAGAAGTTGCAACGCCTGCGAGGCACATGTTGGCGCGATGCGAGCGAGTTAGAGCAGTATTTGGAACGCTTGGAACGCGCCCGCGCATCGGATCACCGCCGTTTAGGGCAGGGTTTGTATCACTTTCAAGAAGAGGCTGCGGGCTCGGCGTTTTGGCATGAGGGAGGATTTGCTATCTACCGCGCCTGCGAGAGTTACATTCGCGCGCGTTTAGCAGAAGAGGACTACCGCGAGGTTCGCACGCCGCAGATGATCGACCGTAGTTTGTGGGAGAAATCTGGTCATTGGCAGAAGTTTCGCGAGCAGATGTATACGATAGCGGAGGAGGATTCTACGGCGGACGGTGGCAAGCGAGTATTTGCGTTGAAGCCGATGAACTGCCCTGGGCATGTGCAGATATTCAAGCAAGGATTGGTTAGTTATCGCGATTTGCCACTGCGTTTGTCTGAGTTTGGTCTTGTGCATCGCAACGAACCATCTGGTGCGCTGCAGGGCTTGATGCGCGCGCGCGCGTTTACGCAGGATGACGGGCATATTTTTTGTCGCGAGGATCAGATAATTGATGAGACTCGGCGTTTTTGCGTATTGCTGCAGAGCATTTACCGCGACTTTGGATTTAGGGATGTTAGCGTTAAGTTTTCTGATCGTCCGCGCGAGCGAGCGGGAGATGATGCGCTATGGGATAAGGCTGAGTCTGCGTTGCGCGAGGCGTCTGAGGCTGCTGGTTTGCGCTACAGCCTTAACTCTGGCGAGGGGGCGTTTTACGGACCGAAGCTTGAGTTTGTGCTCCGCGACTGCTTGGGTCGAGATTGGCAGTGCGGGACTTGGCAGGTTGATTTTGTGCTACCGCGCAGGCTTGATGCGAGTTACATAGACGAGCGTGGCGAGAAGTGTTGCCCTGTGCTTTTGCACCGAGCTATTTTGGGTTCATTGGAACGCTTTATCGGCATAGTTATGGAACACTATGTAGGCGCGCTGCCGCTGTGGCTTGCGCCTGTACAGGTAGTTATTGCGACGGTTACGAACAAGAGCGATTCGTATGCAGCTGAGTGCGCGCGCTGTTTTCGCGCTGCGGGTTTGCGAGTTTCGGTTGATTGCCGTGCGGAGAAGATAGGTTATAAGGTGCGTGAGCATAGCGTTCGCAAGGTGCCGGTTATTGCGGTTGTTGGTGAGAAGGAGGCTAGTTCGCGTATGGTATCACTGCGCAGGTTTGGTATAGAGAAGGACGATGGTGGGCAAGCGCCTGACGGCTTGCCGAATAAGCTTAGCGGTTTGCTACCTTTGTCGGAAGCACTAGAGGCTTTGCGTATTGAGGGGGCACTACCGACAGGTGCTATGGATGCTGTTGATAGCACGACTTGTGCGCCTAATACTAATAGGGGAGGAGTTTCGCTATGACGACACGCCCTACGAGCCCGCGCGAGCCTCAGCGTCCGCGTAAGGATGGTC
>JABAAW010000013.1 GCA_014238535.1 Alphaproteobacteria bacterium | reverse complement strand
AAAATCCTGACGGAAAAAATGATGCAGCGGCCGTGCCTGATCAACCAATACCGCCAATGGCGCATCATCGCCCATCGAACCAGTCGGCTCTAAACCCTTCTCCGACATCGGTTTCAATATCAACTCGATGTCTTCAAACGTCCAACCAAACGCAGACTGACAACGCCGCAAACGCAATCCATCCACTCTAGCTGCACTAGCTGCTTCGCTCTTAGGCGCACGCGCTACCTTCTTCTTACCGTCAATACCCGCGCCGCTCATCCTCTTAATCGAACTAACTAAACGCTTGTAAGGGCGCAACTTCGCGCACATATCCTTCAAAGCAGCATCCCTCAACAACTCACCCTTATCCAAGTCAACCGCAACCATCTCGCCAGGACCAACATGACCCTTCTCTATTATCGACTCGTCGGCAATAGGAACAATACCAGCCTCAGAACCACTAACAAGCAAGCCATCATCGGTAAGCAGGTAGCGCAAAGGGCGTAGACCGTTGCGATCCATGCACGAGAGAACCCAACGACCATCAAAAGCACAAACCGCCGCCGGCCCATCCCAAGGTTCCATCAAACCGTTGTTCCAACGATAAAAATCTCGCAACTCTGGCGATAGCCCTACCTCATCTTGCTCCCAAGCCTGCGGCATAAGTAATGACTTCGCCTCAGGCAAGCCACGACCAAAACGCAATAGCATTTCAAACGCCGAATCTAAGCAAGCAGAATCCGAACCATGCTGCGGCAATATAGGCTTTATCTCTTCACTCGCATAACCAAGAGTCTTCTCGTATCGCAACTGCGCCTCGTGGCTCGACATCCATTTCTTGTTACCCTTCAGCGTATTAACCTCGCCGTTATGCGCAACAATCCTAAACGGCTGCGCAAGCCACCATTCAGGAAAAGTGTTAGTCGAAAATCGCTGGTGGTAAATCGCAAAATCCGAACGAACAAGGGGATGCGATAAATCAGGGTAAAAATTCGATAGCTGCTCCGCTAAAAATAATCCCTTGTAGATAATCGAGCGGCAACTCAAAGAACATATATAAAAATCCGATAAATTCTCCCCTTCCGCAGCCTTCTCTACTCGACGGCGTAAAACATACAGATCGCGCTCGAATACATCTTCGCTGCTACGACGCGCGTTCTCTATCATTATTTGTTCTATCTCAGGGCGTGTCGATTCCGCCTTGCGACCCAACGCCGAAACAACAATCGGCACCTGACGCCAGCCGTATATCTTATAACCCATACGGATAACTTGGCTTTCCAAAATCGTACGGCAACGCTCTTGGCGCGCATGGTCGTTCCTAGGCAGAAAAACCATACCAACCGCTAAACTGCCGCGAGTCTCTAAATTACTTACTCGGTGACCAGCGCGAGCTATATGGCGGTGAAAAAATTCCTGTGGCAAACGAAAGTGTATACCAGCCCCATCGCCACTCTTACCGTCCGAATCAACCGCTCCGCGGTGCGAAATCGCTCCTAGTGCTCGAACCCCCAAATCGATAACGCGCCGCGAAATGCTACCGTCTATCTCAGCTACCATGCCAACACCGCACGATTCAATTGGGCATAGCAAATCAACGCCATGCACTCGCTCAAGGCGCGAGCGTTGTAAGCGATAGCGCGCATACTCGCGCGCATAATCTCGCTCTAACAAAGGAAAACAGCCATCATCCATTCCCATTACATAACCTTGCCCATTACGCAACCTTGCGCGCTCGTCTAACTTCTCGTGCGCCTGTTCCAGCGCTGGCAGCATTACTAAAGTCTTCCATTCCTTGTAAATAATCATGGATACCGCGCGCAGCATCCATACCCTCGCGCACAGCCCACACAACTAATGACGCGCCACGCACAATATCACCCGCCGCAAAAATACCTCCCAGCGAACTATGCATGCTAGGCTTCGAAACAACAATCGTTCCCCAATCCGTAACCGCCAAGTCCGAGAGCGATAGATCACTACGCAAATCCTCCGCCTCGAAGCCAAGCGCCTTTATCAGAAAATCACTCGCAATATCCTCATACTCGCCCGCTATCGCAACAGACAGCGCACGACCATCAACTCCAGTCTGCGCCAAGCGCATCTTTTGCACACGCACACCCTGCAAATCATCAGCACTATCTAGCAAAATAGAAGATGGATTGCGTAAAAAACGAAAAACAACCCCCTCCTCCTCGGCTTTCGCTACCTCGCGACGCGAGCCAGGCATAGAATTGCGATCTCGCCGATACAGGCACAACACAGATTTCGCTCCTTGTCGCTGCGCGGTACGCACGCAATCCATAGCCGTATCACCACCACCCAAAACCACAACTCTGCGCCCACGAGCCGATAACTCGCTACGCTGCCGCGCAGAAAGCTCGTCGCCCAAGTAGATGCGATCTGAATGTTGCAAATAGCCATACGCCGAAATAACTCCCGAAACATCCTCGCTTGCCAATCCCAATCGCCGCGCATCATAAACACCAGTCGCAAGCAAAACCGCAGTATGCTTCTCGCGTAAATCTTCTAAACTCTTATCCTTACCAATACGGCAATTTAGCGTAATCTCAACTCCGCTATCCATTAGCCAACTAACTCGGCGCGTAACAACCTCCTTTGCAAGCTTAAAGTTCGGTATACCATAAATCAGCAAACCACCCGCCCGATCCTGCTTTTCATATATATGCACCCCGTAGCCCAGCTCGCGTAGGCGCAAAGCAGCCGATAAACCCGCAGGACCAGAGCCAACAATACCTATCGACACTCCGCGCTCGCGCTCAGGGCTAATAGGGCGCACCCAACCATTAGCAAACGCTTGCTCCGATATATGCTTCTCAACAGCTCCAATCGTAACCGTTCCATGCCCCGCGCGCTCCAAAACGCAGTTACCCTCGCATAAACGGTCTTGCGGGCAAATTCGACCGCAAATCTCAGGCAACGCGTTAACCTCGCTAAGACGTTCCCACGCAGCGCGCGTGCTACCCTCAGCCTGCAGCATAAGCCAGTCCGGAATATTGTTAGCAACCGGGCAATAGGTCTGGCAAAAAGGCACCGCGCACTGCTCGCAACGAGACGATTGCTCACACAACTCTTCAGCACTAAACAAACCGTCTATCTCGTGAAAGTCATTCCTGCGCTCAGACGCCGATCGTAGCGTGGGAAACCTTTGACCAAGCTCCGTAAACTTGTGCATGCTATCCCGCATCAAAATACCTCTCTTCCAAACAAAAACTCAAATCCTCGAGCACATCCAGGCATCATAGCTAATCGCAAGCAGGCAGGCAATCGAAAAGCAGCTAACAATAGAATATATCGTCAAGTATGTTGACAAATAATCTTGCAGGATAGGCTGCATATTTTAAATTATTGTAAGAAAGAGGTTCGCAAGTGGTAAATAAGTCAATATAGCTGATAAAATAAAACTAACAGATAATAAAATCTGTCTAGCTACGCCACGATCTTCGCAAGCAATAAACCGCCGCCGCAGAACCGCATACTCCATACAAAGCAAAAACATTCGCATAATCCCCTACCAAGCCAAGCAAAGCCGGCACCAAAGCAGGACCAACAAAACACGAACCATATGTGAAAACCAGCGCAGAAGAAGTCGCAACGCTAATTGACATGCCATCAGGGCGGCTGGCACTAGTCCTACTCAACATAGCTAGGCTCATCATAAAAAGACCATTCCAACCAACCGCACAAGCAGCAAGTAAACTGAATAGCAACGCAGCTATAGGAAAATCTACTCCCCTTGGGAGAAACAACAATAGTGCAGAAAAAAATCCAGCCGATAGCGCAATCATCGCAACCAAGCGGCGCGGCTCTATGTAACGATCACTCAAAATACCCCAGATAGGGCGCGCAAGAAAGGTCACTCCCTGCGACAAACTCAAAAGCAAACCACCCGCTAGTAAACCAAATCCAAGATACTCAACAGCAAAAGTGCTCGTATAACTCATAACTAGTATCTGCAACGGCGATAGGCTAACGCTCGCCAGCGCAAGCCATAACAAATGCGGAGTCTTGCAGAGACGAAAAACTCCTCGTAGTGGCGCAAAAGAAATACTAGAAGGAACTAGCCGCCGCTCACGGTCCTTGTTCGACCTCGTGCGCGATAAACGCGAACGCGCAAACTCAAGCATAAGGATGCTTAAAAATGCCGCCAAAACAAGCGGTATAACGCAACTCTGCCAGCCCCAATACTTCGTACAAAGCGGCGTCGCTAAACCAGCAACTACTAATCCAAGAGGAACGCTCGATTGTTTAATTGAAAAAATCAAGCCTCCGCGCTTGCCCGAAAATAGCATTAACAACTCAGACGAAGAAGGATTCGTCAGCGAGTAGCCAAAGCCGATAAATATACTGCCCACAAACATAAAAAGTACTCCAAGCGAACTTCTCGCAAAAATAACCGCGAGAATCGCTCCCAAAATCGTCAAAAGCATAGATAACTGCAAGCCACGCAAAGCTCCGATACGGTCGATAACTCGACCCGCAAATAAGCAGCCAATCAATGTCGAGCCATAAACAGAGCCTACCTGCCAGCCAATCCACGAAAATGGCAAGCCTAGTGTCGTCGCAACCTCGCGCGAAGCAGGCGATAGAAAAAAACTAGCCCAACCCGCTACTCCCTGCGCAGACATCGTCAAAAGCAATATCGGAAGGCACGAGCGCATCGTCAATATCTTCATAAAAAAAACCTAAACTAATCTTATACGCGCAATATCGCTCTCTAAAGCCTTATGCGCCAAACGCTAGAAAAAATCTCTTACAGGCGTAAGAAAACTACCATACACTGCTAACTACTCTACACTATTAGGCGCGCGCGCTATAGCGTAGAGAACTCTCAGTGAAAAATTCGCACATATCAGCAAAATAAAAAGCAGTAGGATAAGTGACAAGCATCGAAATCAGCGCTCTCGCCATAATACAGGGCATAACCGAATTCTTGCCAATAAGCTCGAGCGCGCACGCTACTCTTTACTCATTCATATTCGTAGGCGGAAGCCATAGCGTGCTGCTTGATACCGCGTTACACAGCGGGAGTCTGCTAGCTTTGCTAATATTCTTCCATAGCGAGTGGCGCAATCTACTAGTAGGCGCGAAAGACCTAGCGTGTAAAAAAAATAAAACAAAAAATGCAAGACTACTAATGCGAATCGTAATCGCTACTATTCCTCTCGTACTACTAGGCGCTGCTATCGCGCAAACAAATACGCTCGAAGAACTGCCTCGAAACCCAATCACAATCGCCATAACATCCATCGTATGCGCAACTCTCTTGCTAGCAGCAGACGTTAAACAAAATACTAATAACAACAATCGTAAAAAAAATATCGAAAACCTAAACCTGCTCGCAATGCTAGGCGTAGGTCTATGCCAATGCTTCGCGGCGCTAATCCCAGGCGCATCGCGCGCAGGCGTCGTGATGACTATAGCCCTAATATACGGACTCTCTCGCAAGCAAGCCGCAAGACTCGCAATACTAACCGCTCTACCCGCGCTCACCGGCGCAAGCATACTTGGAATAATAGAAATAAACTCCTCGCTAAACGCAGAAAGCAGTCTGTTACAAGCGCAAGCACTACAGCAATTCATGCTCGCCGCAGTAATCTCGTTCTTCGTATCCAGCATCGCGCTCGTCCTGTTCATGCGTGCAATCTCGCGCATCGGCGTCAAACCATTCGTAATATACCGAATAGCACTAGGGCTCGTTGTAATCATAGTCGTCGCTAACTCATAACTCTCATATCTAGCCATACATACTTGACAAAAAACATACAGCGCGCGAAAATTCACAACTCAAGCATGCAAAAAAGCATCAACCAATTAACACAAACCAAACAACAGCATAAGCCCAGGTGGCGGAATCGGTAGACGCGCAGGTTTCAGATACCTGTGAGGGAAACCTCGTGGAAGTTCAAGTCTTCTCCTGGGCACCAATCAAAAAAGCGCCTCATAGTAGCACACTTGTTAAAATATAATCATGGCAACGAAGTAACAACCTTAATTAAAAGATAAACCACATACAGAACAGCTACCAGTGGTACTGCTACAAGAAGCAAAGAAGCTACAGAAGTAATAATCAAAAGTACCTTAAACCACTTCATAGTCAGATATACCCACTAAAGGCGGTTAAATATAGCTAGTTCCTGACTAAATCGCTAAGCTTGCGTCTACCAGGAGAAGATTTTGCAGGCAAGCCAGAACCTCTGCCAGCACTACCCTTAAGCGAACCATCGCGCATACCTTTGCGTAAACGACCGCTCTCAACAAGCATCAAAGCCGAAGGCGTTACAATCAAAGTCAATACAGTCGAAAAAACTAAACCAAATACTATCGCCGTCGAAAGCTGTTGCCATAACTGCGACGAAGGACCTCCTATCTCAATTTGACGATTCAATACATCCAAATTCATCGTCAAAACAAGCGGCAGCAAACCCAATACCGTCGTCGCCGTCGTAAGTAAAACAGGACGAAGACGCTGCGCACCAGTTTGTAAAATCGATAAACGCAAGTCACCAGTATGACGGTAAATACTGTTAAATGTATCTATTAAAACTATGTTGTTATTTACAACTATACCCGCTAATGCAATAACACCTATTCCAGACATTACTATGCCAAACGGCTGTTGCGTAAGTAACAATCCCCAAAAAACTCCTATCGTAGACATGACAACCGTCGATAGAATTAATAAGCATTGGTAAAATGAATTAAACTGCGTCAATAAAATTAATCCCATAATAAAAAGTGCTATCGCAAAAGCTCGCGTGAGAAAAGAACTCGCTTCTTTCTGATCCTCGTCCTGACCACGAAAATCTACATTGATCGAACTATCCAAACCTAAACTAGGGAGAGCCTCTTTTATTCCTTGCAGAACATCGTCCGCTAAAACACCTTCCTCAACATCCGCCTTCAAAGTCAATATCCGATGCTGATCACTACGATTAATATTACCCGTAACAGGATAGGGCGAACGGTCAACAAAATTGCTGACCGGCACCTCACCGTCCGAAGTCGTGATGCGTAGCCTATCTAGCTGCGTGATGCTACGATAACTCTTTGGAACTCGCATCATTATGTCAACCTCATCCTCGCTATCATCCGGCCTATAGGTGCTGATCTTCAAACCATTCGTAACTAATCTCACAAAATCTCCCAAAGTCGAAACATCCGTACCAAACTTCAAAGCTTGCGCACGATCAATGTCCAATCGCCACTCGATGCCTGGCAAGGAGGCGTTATCTTCGATATCAATAACGCCATCGACAGTCTCTAGATACTTACGCATAATATGCAAACTAGGCTGAAGGAGCGCTCCCTGCGTAGAACTGATCTCTAGGTGAATCGGCTTGCCGCGCGGAGGACCCGTGCGAGCAACCGATGGCTCTACATAAATACCAGCCAAACTATCCATGCTCGAGCGAATCTCATGCACTATCTCCGATACCGGCCGCCTTGTCTCCCAATCCGAAAACTCAATCCTAACTCGACCGATGATATCCTGCGCACCGCTGTCATCGCGCGAACTACTAATTCCGCTAGAGGAAAAAACCGCCGCTATCTCACCAGTGCGCAACGCCCTATCCAGTATCCTATCCTCAACCTGACGAACCAAAAAGTCACGCTCGTCAACAGACAAATTACCTCGCGCGTGAATCAAAAACGCCGCGTTGTCCGCTTCTATGTTCGGAAAAAATTCTACACCCTTACCAAAAACTCCATAGATAGCCCAAGAACCTAACAAAACACAGCACGCAACTATCAATACACGGCGAGGGTAGGAAATAGCCTTCTTAATTACACGCAAGTAAATCAACGAATAGCCTTGTAAAGAGCGCAAGTCGATCAAAATAGAATCCTTAGCCTTCTTAGCCGTTGCGCTAACCGCTATACCCTGACGATCCGTGTCCGCATGGCGAATCAAAAACGGCGCTACCTTGCGGTAACCAAAAAAACCGCCAAATAACATTCCAGCAAAAGAAGCAAATTTCGCAAAAAAATCAAGCCACAAAAACTCAAACACAAAACCAAATAAATTGCTAAACAATAGCGCCGTGATGATAACTACAAATACTCGAAACATCGCCGAAAAATAAATACCCAGTATAGGCATGAAAAAAAGCGCCATAACTAATGAAGCCGATAAAGTGAAAATAAGCGTGATCGGTAAAAACTTCATAAACTCTCCAACAATACCAGGCCAAAAAAGTAACGGCGTAAACGCAGCAAGCGTCGTCATCGTCGAAGCACTGATAGGCCAAGCCATCCTACGAGCAGCTAAAACATACGCAGTATGGCGGTCCAAACCCTCCGCTAACTTACGCTCAGCATACTCGCTAACCACAATCGCGCCATCAACTAGCATGCCTACCGCCATCGTCAAACCAAAAAGCACAACCATATTAACCGTATAGCCAGAACTATAGAGAAGCAAAACTCCCGTGAGAAATGAACCAGGTATCGTAACTCCTACCAGAGTCGCCGCTCGCAAACCCAATGCCGCCAAAACAACTATCATAACCAGCAATACCGCACTGATAACATTGTTCTGTAAATCGCTAAGCCGACTGCGAACGCTAACCGAGTTGTCTTGCGAGTAGGTGATCTTAATCTTCTTGTCGAGTAATTTCTTTTCATCCTCAATAACAGCCTTCGCCTTGTCGACCGTATCGATGATGTTCTCACCACTACGCTTGACTAACTCGATAATCAAAGACGGATTGCCATCAAGGCGCGCATACGAAACATTATCCTTAAAGGTACGACGAATATCCGCAATGTCACCTAAAGTAACAACCGAGTCATCAGACGCGATCAATGGAAGAGTCTTCAAGTCTTCGATCGTTTCTATCAAGCCAGGTACCTTCACCGCAAAACGACCTCGAGAACTCTCTAACGCGCCAGCCGCTACCAATAAATTAGAACGCTGCACCGAGCGTAAAACTTGGTCTGGCGATATCGAATAACTCTCTAGCAAAACAGGGTCGATAACTAAATCTACTACCTCCTCTCGCTTGCCAACTACCTTCGCCGTCAAAACTTCCGGCAAACTCTCCAACTCTTGCGAAATACGCTCAGCGATATGGAGCAAACGACGCTCACCAATATCCCCAGATATACCAACCAACAAAATAGGAAAAAGACTGAAGTTAACCTCATGCACAGACGGGTCGTCTGCCTCAGACGGTAACTCAGAACGGGCCGCGTCTACCTTCTCGCGCACATCCGTAAGGGCTTTATCAGAATCAAACCCCGCCGTGAATTCCAGCACTACGCTACCTCCACCTTGGTAGGCGGTAGACGTTATCTCTTTAACGCCCTCAATACCCTTAACCTCCTCCTCGATAGGGCGTACTAGCAGACGCTCCGAATCCTCAGGCGAAACTCCAGATAAGTTAAGCAAAACATATAAAGTCGGAATATTGATATCCGGCGACGATTCCTTTGGGATGTCGACGTAGGCGACTAAACCTGCAAAAATTAAAAGAAAAAAACTACAGATAACCGTCCGTCCACGCGCAACTCCGGTCTCAACTAGGTTCACTAGAGGCTAGCCTCCAACCTGTACGGGGGGGAAGCCCCCAGAAGGCGAAAAATACGGAGCAGAAGAATCATTGCCAGAATCTCGTTCAGACTCCTCCCGCTCAGACTCCTCTCGTTCAGAATCTTGTTGCCCTCGCCCCTGCCGCGACCGACCAGCATCAGAAGAAAACCGCTCGTCAAGAACGCTACCAACCTCCATACCCTCCGACACATTCTCATGACCCACCGAAATAACTAAACTGCTAACACCCAAACCACGAACCCATACGCCATCCTCTTCCTCGCCAACAATATCTATAGTGCGAAAACGCACTATACTATCTTCGATAACCTTAACCCCTACACTTCCATCAGTACTTAACGAAAGCAATGCCGCAGGTATCAAATGCGCCATACTAGACGCAATAGGCAAGCGTACCTGCGCCGTCAAACCCTCTCGCCACCGACCATCGCGATTCGATATTAAAATCTCAACCTCAAATGTGCGAGTCTTACTGTTGCTCGTAGGGGCAATCGTGCCAATCCGACCGCTAAAACTATCTCCTATTATCAATTCGCCGCTAACACGCGCCCCCAAATACACCGAAGAGATGTCACGCTCCGACACCGCTACTCGAACCTTCAAGGGATCAAGGTCGAGAAGGTGCGCTATATCATTACCAATAGAAAGAAAATCACCTCGCTCAACGCTAAACGAGGCAATAGAGCCAGAAAAAGGTGCCAAAGGCGTCGTGTTCGCCAAGTCACGGCTAATGCGATCCTCGCGCACGCGCGCGCTATTCAACTCAGACAAAGCCTGCAAACGACGCAACTCAGAGCGATAACCTCCACGCGCTAAGCTACCTATCGCCGTAAACTCAACTTGCGCTTGCTGCAATTGCGTGCGCGCCTCCTCAAGCTCTAGCGGCCTCGTCGCCTCGTCAATCGATACCAACGCATCTCCAGCCTCAACATATTCTCCCTTCGTAAAAAAAATACCCTCTACACGACCAGACGTCTCCGCACGCACAACAACCTGACGAGACGCTTGCGTTTGACCAGATAAATCTAAATACGGAAGATACTCCTGCTCATAACTTTGATAGGCTCGTACCGTCGGAACGCCAACTTCGAGCAACTGATTCTGAACTCCAGATGAAAACCACGGAAGCTCTCCAGAGAGCATCCACGCAATAAAAATAAAACTAACATACGTCGCCAAGCGTGCAGGGCGAGGCAAATTCAAAAAACGCGCTCGCAACAAAGCAAGTCTGCGCGCACTGCCGATATAAAAAGCCGTCTTGCCGTAACGCTTCTTAATATGAGCATGAACTTTCTCGCAAACGCGCACGCTAAAACTCAAAAACGGCGCGTAAAAATGCTTCCTTATATACGCTAGATATTTACCTACACGAGAGAGCGCTAACTTCGATAACTGCACGCGGTCCTTACCTAGCAAACGCAAAACATTAAATGCCTTGCGCAAAAACTTCATAACATCTCGCACAAAGGGAGGAGCAGTCTTCTTAGCAAACCTTGCGCTACTGCCCCGAACGCCAAGCACAAACTTACGCGCAACCGCTAGCAAAGATGATGTCATACCACTTGACGCCTGCTTTACCACCTTACTTCTATCTCGACGCTTCTTCGCATCGCTACTTTTGCTCAAGTTCTTTTTAGCCATTTTGAAATCTCAAACTTCCTAACTACCCTATCCTTTGTATATCTTTATGATATCTGAAAGTAACCTCTTCGCATCTTCCTTCGGTCGTTGAAAAGCGTTACGCCCAATGATCGAACCACTCGCACCGCCGTTTCTTATCTGCAAAACCTCATCGCGTAAAGCATCATCGCCCTTCGCATCGCCGCCAGAAAAAACAACTATTCGCCGTCCGCCAAAGCAAACTTCCATTATATGCGCAACGCGTTCGCTAAGGCTAGCACGTCTAATCGAATGCTTCTCATATTCTGCCTTCGCTCGCGACAACGCCAAACGATCCGTCGGTGGTTTAACCTTAATAACATTCGCACCCAACAACGCCGCCATATGCGCAGCATACGAAACTATGTCCAATGCCGTCTCGTCAGACTTCTCTAGCGCTCCACCACGCGGATACGCCCAAACAACCACCGCAAGACCAAACGATTTCGCCTCACGAATCAACTCTCGCAAATCCTCCATCATCGAAAACTGATTGTCCGCACCAGGATAAATCGTATAACCAACCGCAACACAACCCAAACGCAAGGCATCTGATACACTCGCCGTGATCGCCTGATCAGGACTGCGCGACAGAACGTTACTCGAATTCAATTTCAAAATCGTCGGTACATCGTAAATGTAGCGACAAGCAGCACTCTCCAGAAAACCCAAGGGCGCCGCAAGCGCACTCAAGCCACAATCAATCGCTAAACTATAGTGGTAGGCAGGATCATAACCCGCAGGGTTGCAAGAAAAACTACGCGCAGGTCCATGTTCAAATCCTTGATCAACTGGTAGAATCAGTAACCTGCCGCTTCCTCCTAACTCGCCATGCATCAACAAACGCGCTAAATTACTTCTAACCCCAACCGAATCCGCATCGTAGTAGCTTATAATATCTCTAACTTTAGCAGTAATCTTCATAAAAAACCATCCCGCAAAGGCTTGGAGATACAATGCATGACAGTGAAAGCAATGGTGAGTGAAAAACTATAGTGACAAACAAATAACCCATATAGCAATAATTTTCAACAACCCTATCTACTATGCAAAACAATAGTCAAAAAAATTCTCAAGCACATGCTTCACAAGCACATGCTTCTCAAGCGCACGGAGGCATAAAGCCATCGCCTTTCGCTCCTCCGCTAACCACCAAAGCCTTGCAGGTGCCAGGAATCGAAGCGCGAACCGCCGCCTGCGGTTTGCGATACAGCGATAGAGACGACTTGCTATTACTCTCTTTTGCAAAAGGCAGCGTTTGCGCCGCGCTATTCACTCAATCAACCGCGCCCGCCGCTCCAGTAATATGGTCCAAGCAAGCCATAGCCAAAAATCCCAACGCAAGAGCTATGCTCATAAACGCAGGACAAGCAAACGCTTTAAGCGGAAGCGAAGGAACTCGCGCGATGGAAATATCGCGCGACGCACTCGCAAAAATTAGCGGAATCAGCAAAAACGAAGTTCTATTAGCATCTACAGGGGTCATCGGAGAACCGCTAAATGGCGAAAAAATCGCGTATATTCTGCCAAAAATGCTAGCAAAAAAGCCTTGCGACTGGCTAACCGCCGCGCGCGCAATAACAACAACCGACTCGTTTCCTAAAGTCGCCGCCGCAAATACTGATATCAACGGAACTCCTATTCAAATCGTCGGAATCGCAAAGGGCTCAGGCATGATCGCTCCAAATATGGCAACGATGATCGCATGCATCGCAACAGACGCAAAAATAAATCCTAAACTCTTACAGCAATTACTAAGCGAAAGTAACGAACAAGCCTTCAACGCAATTAGCATCGATAGCGATACTTCAACAAACGACACGCTACTCGCTGTCGCAAGCGGAAAACAAAAACATACTCCCATCACATCAATAGATTTTCATAACAACCATCTACAAAAATCCCACGCGCAAAATTTTATAAACTCCTTCTACAAAGTCATGCAAAGCCTCGCTAAACAGATCGCAA
Source organism: Alphaproteobacteria bacterium (assembly GCA_014238535.1). GTDB lineage: Bacteria > Pseudomonadota > Alphaproteobacteria > JABAAW01 > JABAAW01 > JABAAW01. The sequence continues at coordinate 19,823 of JABAAW010000013.1, read as the reverse complement.
TGGACGGCGAGGGAATAAGCAAATTCATAACCGTTCGCACAAAAAACGCACAGAACAAAGAACAAGCTCGAACTATCGGGCTAAGCATACTCTCTTCTCCTCTAGTCAAAATCGCACTCGCATATAATGACCCAAACTGGGGGCGAATCGCCATGGCTATAGGAAAAACCAAACTGCACATCAATTGGCAAAAAGTAACGATCGCATTCGGCGAAAGTGGAGAGCATGTCGTCTTCGCTAACGGCGAGCCAACAAAAATGAACACGCGTGAGGAGACTCAACTAAAGAAAACCGTCGCAAAGCCGCGCATAACTATTCTCATCGACCTGCAAGAAGGCAAAGCGCATCCAGTAGATACTTGGGGCTGCGACTTAACGCACGAAAACCTACGCATCAACGGCGACTATCGTAGCTAGAGAATCTATGATCAAAAAACCGATAACCCTAGTAGTCGCCTGCGCGCTCATCGATAGCGATAACCGCGTGCTGCTAACCAAAAGACCAGCGCATAAAACAATGCCACACTTCTGGGAGTTCCCCGGCGGAAAAGTCGAAGACGGAGAAACGCCAGAACAGGCTCTGCTACGAGAACTCAACGAAGAACTAGCTATCAAAACCGAAAAATCATGCCTCGCACCATTCGCCTTCTCTAGCCACCCCTATAACAAATTCCATCTACTAATGCCGCTGTTCATATGCCGCGTGTGGCAGGGAACTCCAACTCCGCAAGAAAAACAGGAAATGCAGTGGGTTCAACCTAATAAACTAACAGATTTACTATCTCTACCCGCAGACCGATTCCTAATCTCAATGCTACAAGACCTATTGTGAAATAAAAGCAAAAAACTTATTGCATCACAATCGCAAAAAAGATACACTCGAGCATTAGTTTGTAAATCTTAAACTGAAACCACCCAAAATAAAAATCAGCAGAAAAAGCACAAATAAATCACAAGTAAACTAGGAGGATAACTATGAGCGATCCACAATATCGAACTAACGAGCGAACTAATGTATGGCAAGGTGCCGCAGCAGCAGTAGACGCTGGCTTGCGCGCATACATGTTACGCGTCTACAACCTGATGGCTCTCGCCGTCGGCGTAACCGGAATAGCCGCATACTATATCGCTTCAAGTCCAGCTCTGCTCTCTGCCGTATGGAACGCAAAGTGGATACTATTCATCGCTCTGCTAGGGATGGGATTCCTCGCACCTAAACTGATACTCACTAAATCCAAAAACGCAGCACATATAACATTCTGGAGCTACGCAATACTCTGGGGCATGCTAATCGCACCGATGATCTCCGTTAGTCTGCAAGCAAATGTCGCGCGCGCATTCTTCATAACATCATCCATCTTCGCAGCTCTTAGCTTCTACGGATACACAACTAAAAGAGACCTCGCGCCTTTAGGAAAGTTCCTATTCATGGCTAGCATCGGGCTAATAGTAGCGTTGCTCGTCAACATGTTCCTTTTGAAAAGCGGTGCTTTCGACCTTTTCATATCGTTCGCCGTCGTGCTCATATTCTCGATAATGACCGCATACGAAACTCAAGCTATCAAGGACTCTTACGACCCTAACGACAGCAGCAGTACCGCAAATTCCAAAGCAATCTTCGGTGCGTTCATTCTGTATGGATCGTTCATAACAATCTTCATCTATGTCCTGCACATACTTAGTATGTTCAGCTCTAGGTGAAAAAGTAAAAACTAAATACAAAAAAATGAGAAGCCATCCTTATCGGTGGCTTCTCTTAATTTGTCGCTCGCAGTAACTAGCACCAAGCGCTATAGCAGCTCATAACTTGACAAAAAGCACAGCCATCGAAATACCAAGCGACCTCACCGATTGGTGCTTCGGGGAAACAGAAAATAACGGACAAAAAATCTCGCGGAGCTTCAAATTCGCAAACTTCCGACAAGCATTCGCATTCATGACACAAGTCGCAATGCTCGCAGAACGCGCAGACCATCATCCTAACTGGTACAATGTCTACAATAAGGTCGAAATATCACTGACAACACATAGCGCAAACGCCGTCACAAAAAAAGATTTCGAACTCGCCAGAAAAATTGACAAAATATACCAGTAGTAAACAAATACTAGTTAAGCAAAAGTCCTTTATTAGCATCTCCACTTGCAATTTGTCGCAAAGGTTGCTAGCATAGCCAAATAGGGTGCAGAAAGCGCAAAAAACCAAGGTAGAAAAACCTAATTAGTAGACAGGTGTGCAGGTGTAGCAGATGCAATCGAGTACAGGTAAAAGTAAAAAATACCCATAGGCAATGGCTAGCGACATAATATCAGCTGTAAAGGGCTTGTTCCCTAGTATCTACACACAAGTAGATGTGCCCAAAACCGCCGAAAATAGCGCCGAAAGGGCTAGTCGGGACAAGGCATTAAGACAAAGGCAGCTAAATACTAAAACTCAAAATGCACTCACCTTCTTTAAAGGTAAGAGGCTACTAGGTGGCAATTTACTGTTCGGAGGCGGAACCGTCAATACAGAGCAAACCCGTAACTTCTACGCAGGATTACAACAAGCCGAAGACGACCAATACAGACTACTGATAGAGCAAGCAACTAGCAAGATAGAGCAGGGGCAGTACAAGCAGTCTCCTTCAACAAGACCATTGCCACAAGTCGCCGTAAATCAACTACTAAGAGCCTCTGCTTCGCTTGACGAAGTAGGCACAAGGTATAATTCCATCGATTACCAAGAGGCTCAAAAAGCGAATGCCGAGCGACAAGAGCGGATCAATCAACTGCTAGAGGCTAGTAGAGAGACGATCGATAGTATTTCCGATAATAATTCTTTGCCAAAAGTTAGCCAAAGACCACGCGTAGATAATATCATATCAACATATTTGCTCGATAACGACATCTCGGAAAACCTACATCTTATACTAGAGCGTCGTCTAACTTCACTGCGCTTAGACCAGCCGATAGATCAACAGGTCATAAACATCGATCAGATACTACGAGAAAAACGCCAAAATACCTTCCTCGGTCTAAACACTGACGCAGAGATAAAAGCTAGGCAAATCGAACTAAAACTAACCGACGAACAAGTACAAGAAGAAACTCTAAAAGACGCGCGATCAATACCCACCTATGTACAAGTAGAATTGCTTGGGCGAAAAAACTCGCTCAGTAAAGCATTCATCGATAGTCAACAAAATATCGACCCGACTTTTAGTGTCGCCGAATACGAAAGCGCGAAGGGAACCCTTACAACAACAGACAAAAATGGCATAACTCGTACCCTCAACAGCGATCTAAACGCAGGCGGCAGAAGGCACATCCTAACATACCTTGAATACCTGAACCTGCAATACACCACACCGCAAGTACAAAGCGACAAAGATCAAATCGAATACTTAAACGTCGTTCCTTTCGATAGTCTAGATGCAAAAATCGACGAAAACGACAGACGAGGTAGCGTGCAAACCGTAGCATTGATTACGCCTAAAACCGATGATGGATATTTCGTAAAAACAAGCGGCGTATTGCTAGGCTCAAGTAGCGACGAATATACAAAAATCGAATTTACCATACCCATCGAAAGAGAAAGCCTTTTCCAAGGAGTCGAACTAAACTTTGGAGGTACAACATTCCCCATTACAAGCCCGTACCAAAGTGTCTTGGCACAATTAGAATCCGCTCCAGAAAACATTAAAGTCGAGGTCACTCAATTAGGTATTAATAAAAACTATATTGGAAACCAAAGACTACTCCTAGAGCAACAAGAAGATAGAAACGAAAATACATTGCGCTTCCGATTCTTCGCACAAGAACCAGCGCAGAATGGACTGAAGGTCGTAATACACCTGAAAGAAGATAGTCTGGGTGTACCGCTCGTCGAACTGAAAAATTTGAACGCAAAATTCTTCTGAAATAAATATATAATCCATATCCGCAAATAATCTATAGTCAATCGTGCCAAACGATAAAAATAACGCGCGTAACAAAAAGCAGCCCGATATAAAAACGCAAAATACAAAAAAAACAAAAGGAATGTGGAGTGGGCGATTCGATACCTCAACCGAAGAGGCTACTCGCGCAATAAACCTATCGCTGACGATAGATCGCAGGCTATACCAAGAGGACATCTTCGGCTCTATCGCATACGCAGAAGAACTTAAAAACTCGCAGGTGCTGAACGCTAAACAAGCGAAAAGCATAACTGAAGGCTTGCAGCAAATCCAAGATGAAATACAAAACGGGCAATTCCCGTTCGACGAAAGTCTCGAAGATATTCACATGAACATCGAGGCAAGGCTAACATCGATAATCGGGCAAGATGGCGAAAGGCTACATACAGGGCGCAGCAGAAACGACCAAGTCGCTACCGATATGCGGCTGTGGATGCGGGCGGCTACAAAAAATGTAGAAAAAGAAATCACAAACTTGCAAAGTAGCCTTCTCTTGAAAGCTGAAAATACCATCGATTGGATAATGCCAGGATTCACTCATTTGCAAAGCGCGCAACCGATAACATTCGCGCATCACTGTCTCGCATACCACGAAATGCTACAAAGAGATCGCGAGAGGTTGCTCGACGCCGTGAAAAGAAACGAGCAATCCCCTCTTGGCGCCGGCGCACTCGCAGGGAGCGCATTGCCTATCGATAGAAATAGGCTCGCAAAAAAATTAGGATTCATAAAAGCTATGGAAAACTCCATCGACGCCGTGTCCGCAAGAGACTTCATCATCGAGTTCATCGCTAACCTCGCTATTCTCGCAACTCATCTATCCAGACTCGCAGAAGACATCATTCTATGGGCTTCTACTCCATTCAATTTCGTGAAACTAAGCCACGAAACAAGCACAGGCTCCTCACTAATGCCACAAAAACAAAACCCCGACGGGGCAGAACTCGTGCGAGCAAAAGCCGCAAAATTATACGGAAACCTCATTACCATACTTTGCGTAATGAAAGCCTTGCCTCTCGCATACGCTAAAGATATGCAGGAAGACAAAGCCGCCATGTTCGATAGCTTCGACCAAATAATCTTGGCTCTGAATGCATTGTCCGCAACAATCAATGGCCTAAAGCCTAACAGAAAAAAACTACGCGACGCTCTAAATAGCGGATTCCCAGAAGCAACCGATCTAGCCGATTGGTTGGTGCAAAAACTCAATATGCCTTTTCGGCAGGCGCACGAAATAACCGGAAAAATCGTCAAGCAAGCCGAAGTCTGCAAGTGCAGCGCGCTAAAAGAACTACCGCTAGCACAAGCGCAAAAAATCTCCCCACTCATAACGCAAAAAGCTCTCGATAGCCTAACCGTCGAGCAGTCACTCGCAAGGCGCAATGCACTTGGCGCTAGCGCACCAGTGCGAGTCGCAGAACAAATCAAACGCTTGAAAAATAACTAGACGCTACTAAGCTTGCAACCATTCCAACTGCCAATACAATTACAAACACATCCAGTAATCAACAAAAACTATAACCTAGTGGAAAAATCATTTAAAAAAATATACATAAAGCTAGCAACAAGCAGCAACGCATGGCAGCGAGTAGTAGTCATAGGGTTAAGCCTAGCATGCATACTGGTATCATCACTGCAATTAAGCGCATGCGGTATCCGCAAAGACCCGCAACCCAGACAAAACACCGAAAATAATCAATACCCTCCGCGCTAATAAATAGCCGCACAAATGCATAAGCCAATCAACACAGCAAGCACAGCACTGCCCATAGGCTTAGCATATCATGACAACAAACTATGCTTCGACGGACAGTCGCTAGCAGAACTAGCGCAGAAATTCTCAACGCCTCTATACATATACTCCGAAAATATTCTGCAAAATAACGCGCACGCTTGGTGGCAAGCAATGCGCAATAATTTCGGCGAATACGGCGAAGTCGCATACGCCGTAAAGGCTAACGACCGAATTGGAATACTACGCTCATTGGCACATTCCAAGCACGGCAATATCCCCTGTAGCGCAGATGTCGTCTCGGAAGGTGAATTGCTACGAGCTCTCGCAGCAGAAATACCTCCGCAAAAAATAATCTTCTCAGGATGCGGGAAAAGCAATAGCGAAATGAAAAACGCACTCGAACAAGGTGTAACGCACTTCAATGTCGAAGCCGAAGACGAACTCATGCGCTTGAACTCAATCGCTAAAAGTATCGGCGCTATCGCAAACGTGTCCTTGCGTATCGTGCCAAACATCAACGCCGATACGCATAACAAAATCTCAACCGGACGCAAAAAAGACAAGTTCGGAATCGAGCCAGCCGTAGCCCGTAAACTATACCTACAAAAATTCGAAGCTATACAATTCGACGGCGTCGCAGTCCATATCGGATCGCAAATAACAAAAATAAAGCCCTTCCAAGATTGCTTCAGAGTCATCGCCGAATGGTGCGAATTCCTAAAAAATAACGGAGTGCAACTAAAAAGAATCGATCTCGGCGGAGGCTTGGGAATCGACGAGCGCGGACAAACAACTCCAACGCCAGAAATATACGCTCAAAACGCACAAAAATATCTGAAACTGCAAAATAAAAAAATTCGCGTACTAGTCGAGCCCGGTAGATCCATCGCCGCTAGCGCAGGCTTGCTACTATGCAGAGCAATCACAACAAAATCCATCGATGACAAAATATGCGTCGTGATAGACATCGGCATGAACGACTTCTTGCGTACCGCTCTATACGACGCAACGCATAGGATAATACCCATTACAAAAAATAACAAAAAACAAAACGAAACAAAATTCACCCAAAATATATGGGCAGTCGGACCAGTGTGCGAAAGTAGCGATACTTTCGGAATACAAAAAGAACTAACAGAAACCAAAAATGGCGACTTGCTCGCTCTTACCTGCGCCGGCGCATACGGCGCTGTTATGACAAGCAGCTACAATGCTCGACCTACGCCAGCAGAAATTATAATCTCTAAAATAAGTGAAGAAAATTCGCAAAGCAATTCCATACAACTTCTACGCAATAGAGGAAGCATCGCAAACGAAATCAAGGCAGAAAACAAAGCCGCTACAAAAATACACAAATTCTAATAAATACATAGCAGAAGCACACGCAATCATCAGCCGATAATAACTCAACTCGGTAACTAAAAAGTGATTGGACAATATAAACGCTATAAGCAACAATCAAACATTCCGTGAAATAAAGTAGCAGGAAGATAAAAGGGTACAGAAAATTTTTCATACAAACTGAAAAATTATCTATAGGGGAGAATGTTAACTGATCGGCGTGAAAATTAATTACACACGCTGAAAAAACGAGTGAGTAAAATGCATCAAGAGCAAACAACTAAAAACTTCGAACAAAACCTCTATAAATTCGAAAGCACGCAACAGCAAGACCTTGAAACAAGAATCTTGAGCAGTGAAAATCTCGACGCTGCCATCCCTACGATGGCATTCGCAGCTGCTGCAGAATACTCACGCGACGGGCAAGACCTAGTAATGCAAGTCGGAGATAATACCGTAGTAGTCAAAAACTACTTCGCACACGCTAATTATCCCGTACTGAAAACTATGGACGGAGGAGTAATACCACCGCAAATAGTCAAGGCATTCTTCAACGAGCAACAAGGCAACGAATACTACGCATCCTCATTGCTAGAACGTTTACTCGATAGCAAAACCAACGCGCTAGACGATGATGCAATCGCAATCGTCGAAAGTTTGCAAGGAACCGTGCTCGTCATTCGCAACGGAAAAGCAATAACCTTGCAAAGAGGCGATATATTCTTAACCGGCGACCAAGTTTCAACTTCAGAAGACGGAAAACTCGAAATCATATTCGCAGACGGAACTCAATTCCAACTAGGCGCTCAAGCTAGAGTCTCGCTCGACGAGTTCTCATACGATGCCGCTAACTCCGTCGGATTACAAATCATTTCAATACTGCGCGGAGCGTTCTCATACGCAAGCGGGTTGGTCGCTAAAAACGATCCTAGCAATGTGCAACTACGCACACCTATCGGAGAAATCGGAATTCGCGGAACCAAAGTCGTCGGCGAAGTCGATGCCGATAGTGCAACCGCATCCGTAACCGTCTTGGAGGGTAGGGTCATATACGAAAATCTCGCCGGAGAGCAGTTCGAGCTAAACCAAGGATTCGAGACACTGCAAATCTCTAATGGCGGAAACACCATCAAAGAAACTACTCTGTCACCAGAACGCGTAGCGAAAAATTACGATATCTTCGACTCCATAGTAGATATCTCTAATTTCGTGCAGCAGCCAGAAGCAGGAATTCAAAACGATGGAACCTTCAATAACAACCAACGACCAAGCCTTCCCAGTGAGATAGGTGCAGGCATTGAAGATAGCTTTCTACAATTGCCACCGATCCCCATCGCAGAAGCCATCAAAGATGCTCGCGCATTAGCAATCGCAAGTATCGAATTCAATCTAGATAGTAACGATGACATAGAGGCTCTAGGCGAAGCAGTGTTGTCTGAAATAGCACAACTACAGGCAGGACGAATCATTCAACGCTCCGCTACAATAAAATACCAACTCGGTGATGATAGTGCTCTCGGAGCAGACGACCTGCTCTCTGCGGGAAAAATCATCCTCGTAAGCAATAGTCATGACGATACTATCGGTGCAAACGGCGCAACATTCGGAATAGAACTGAACAAACTTAATGGAAAAGTACAAGTCATAATCGAACACGGCGACTTTGGAAACGGGTTATTCTTTACAGGTGCCGAAAACATCAGAATCAACTTTATCAGAGGGGCGTTCGACGTAGCTAACAAGGCCTTCGACTACCCCAACGGCAGAGACACCTTCAACTTCAACGATGATCAGCTAGTTGCTAGTGACATTGGGATAGGCGTCATATCAGAGTTCGGACCTGATGCATCTATCAAGAATGACATCCTAATGGAGATAAACTCAGTAAACCGATATACACAACAGGATCAAGTATTCCATATTATCCTCCACGATTATTATCCTAACGGACAAGCAGGTGAGGGAGCCTATCCTAATAGCTACTCAATAACCAGCGACGCAAGAGGAGTAGGAGAATTTACATATACAGAAACTAGCTGAACCGACTACTCATAAAAGTACAATAAACTAGCAACCTGGATCGCCTGCAACGCAGGCGATCCAGAAAAGTTAATATAAGATAAGCAAGCATTCATCAAATCAGAGAGTTTCAATCAGCCTCTCATCCAACTCATAAAGGCAAATAGTAGCCTTTCAAAAAACAAAAACTAGTGTTCTAGTATCTGGCTTAAAAATAACTTCGTGCGCTCGCTCTTAGGATTCGTGAAAAAAGTCTTCGGATCGCTCGCTTCGACAATCTGACCAGCATCCATAAATATCATGCAATCGGCTACCTTGCGCGCAAAGCCCATCTCGTGCGTAACGCATACCGTCGTCATCGTATCCGCAAATTCTACCATAACATCCAATACCTCCGCTATCATCTCAGGGTCCAATGCAGATGTCGGCTCGTCGTAAAGCATTACCTTCGGTTCCATGCATAAGGCTCGCGCAATAGCAACTCGCTGCTGCTGACCACCAGAAAGCTGACCAGGATACTTGTGCTTCTGCTCAGGAATATGAACGCGTTCCAAGTAGTGCTCCGCCGTCTTATCCGCAGCAGCTTGCGATTTCTTCGCAACCCATATCTGCGCCAGAGTGCAATTCTCAAGAACAGTCAGGTGCGGAAATAGATTAAACTGCTGAAAAACCATACCAACATTCCGACGAATACCCTCAATAGCCTTAACATCGTCCGTTAACTCAACCCCATCAACAACAATACGACCCTTGTCCGGAACCTCTAGACGATTAATACAGCGAATCAAAGTGGACTTGCCAGAACCAGATGGACCACATATAACTATGCGCTCTCCCTTACCTACACGCAACGACACATCGCGCAACGCAGTAAAACTTCCAAATCGCTTCTCCAAGTGCGAAATCTCAACAACCGTCTCTCCTTTCTCTGACACCATACTACTCGCTCCTATTGGTTAAACCGCCACACAGAAAACGCAAGCGCGCTTCCTTTCGGCCGTTTCTCTTTCTTTTCGTTCATTAATAATAAACATACCTAACGACGATCTCGACCTTCGCTGTACTTCTTCTCGATATAACGAGCATAAACAGACATACTGTAGCAAAAACAAAAATACACCAACGCCGCAAATGCATAACCCGTAAATGGAACATTAGGAGAACCCCAACGCGGATCCGCTATTCCCGCCTGTATCATTCCTAAAAAGTCCAGCAAACCTATAATCAAAACTAAAGTCGTGTCCTTAAAAAGACCAATGATCGTAAGTAAAATACCCGGAATCATTATCTTCAGCGCTTGCGGAAGGATAACTCGCTTGCGACTCTGCCAGTAGGACATTCCCAACGCATCCGAAGCCTCATACTGACCACGGTCCAGACCCTCTAGACCACCGCGAACAACCTCCGCCATATAAGCAGACGAAAACAATATAAAACCAACCATAGCTCGAAGCAATTGATCAAAATTAACCGAAGCAGGCATAAACAACGGCAACATAAACGCCGTCGCAAATAAAACCGTGATAAGCGGAACTCCTCGCCAAAACTCGATAAAAACTACACAAAATGCCTTGACAAAGGGAAGCGTGTTCGCACGACGACCCAATGCAAGCAAAATACCAAGTGGAAGCGAAGCTACTATGCTTACGCTTGCCAAAACCAGCGTCAACATAAAACCACCCCAACGACCAGTCGGAACATCCGCCAACCACAAAACACCTCCGCGCAGAAGAAACCACGCAAAAAGTGGAAAAACGCACAGCATGAATATAACTATCTTGCTACGATACGGCATGCGCTCATACACCAAAAGTCCTATCGCACCAAAAAAAATACCAAGTACAAGGTTAACACGCCAACGCTCAGCAGAAGGATAAAAGCCATATAAAAATTGTGAAAAACGGACTCCAACGAAAGGCCAGCACGCTCCATCCTGATGAAGGCGGCAATCTTCTATCGTGCCAAACCATACAGCATCCAGGAAAAACCAATTAACTAAACTACTGATAATCCAAAATAAAAACACAGCCGCAGCAACACTCAAAATACCGTTGCGGAAAGAGAAAAACAAATTATGCCTCAACCATAGGCAAAAATCTCTAATATAGGTCTTCATTTGCATAACAAAACTCTAACGGTCAACCAGTCGGATGCGACTCTGATAAATATTCATAACAAACGAGGTGATAAGGCTAAGGGTAAGATAAACCGAAAGTGTCATAAACATAATCTCGATCGCGCGACCAGTCTGATTCAACGCCGTGCCTGCAAAAACCGATACTAAATCCGGATAGGCGATCGCCGCAGCTAAACTCGAATTCTTCGTCAAGTTCAAATACTGACTCGTCAATGGCGGTATAATAATCCGCAACGCTTGTGGAATCGTAACAAGCTTAAGCGTCTGACTTCGTTTCAAACCAAGCGAATACGCCGCCTCGCTTTGACCATACGGAATACCCTGAATACCCGCGCGGACAATCTCGGCTATAAAGGCAGAGGTGTAGATAACTAGCGCCCAAAGAAGCGCAAAAAACTCGATAACAATCGTCGTTCCTCCATCGTAGGTGAAACGCGCCATTACAGGTAGTGAAAATTCAAGCGGGCTACCAACAGCAACAAAAACCATAGCCGGAAGAATAAGCGTGAATGCAAAACACGGAAGCATCGTCGGTAGATGAACACCACTGATACGCCGACGCCAACTAACATACAAATACCACCCAACCGATAGCAATACACCCACAGCTAAAGCCCACAATACTAACGAAAATCCCGACTGCGGAACAGGAGTCGCAAAAACTAAACCTCGATTGTTAAATGAAAAAGAAAAACTCTCGCCTTTCGCAAAAAGATCAAGCGGCGAAGGAAGAGGCTTCAAAATAGCAACATACCAAAACAAAATCTGTAGCAATAGGGGTATGTTACGAAATGTTTCAATATAAACCGTCGCTATCTTCGATACCAACCAGTTACTCGATAGGCGCATGATGCCTATCATAAAACCTAAAAATGTCGCAAGAACAATACCGATGCTCGCAATTAAAATCGTGTTCAGCAAACCGACAACAAAGGCGCGACCATAGCTGGAAGTCTCATCGTAATCGACCAACGACTGAACAATACCAAAACCCGCACTGCGGTCTAGAAAGCCAAAACCAGCCTTCAAGCCTCGTTGCTCCATGTTATAAAAAGCGTTTGAAACAAGCAACAGAAGCAGCAGTGTCACAAACGAAAACATCAATACTTGGTAAATGATGCCCCTGCCCTTACGGCTAGCCCATAGAGAGCGCAAATAACTAGTCTTGTGTACTGGAGAAGGGGGCATCAGTCTATTGATAGGTTATGGAAAATATACAAATAAACTCTAGAGTTATTAAATGTGAAAGCAAGCAACAATAAGAGACGCATCAATAAAACTGCAGACCGCTACTCCCTAACAAGTAGCAGGCACGAGGCTTTGCTAAAAGAAAACCTAGGCTACTACAACCAATTATTGCTAGTCACTATTGCCTGGTCGTTAAATGAAACTTCGCTAGGCTACGCTCGCATAAAAGCAAGCGTAGCCTAGCTAGTGTTAAAAGATTTCGTCTAGTCTACAAGTTTAGCGTAGCGGTGGAGCATACAGAATGCCACCCTTCGTCCACAGCGCGTTAGCACCGCGAGCAAGACCGAGTGGAGTCTTAGGACCAACAGTTCGTTCGTAGATCTCTGCGTAGTTGCCTACTTTAGAGATGATGTTATACGCCCAAGCGTTATCATCAAGTCCAAGAGCCGTACCAAACTCACCCTCTGCACCTACAAAACGGCGAATCTTAGGATTCTCGCTATTCTTGTGCGAAGCAATGTTACCAGAAGTCAACTCAAGCTCCTCAGCCGCAATCAACGCGTTCAAAGTCCAGCGAACTATATCAGCCCACTGCTCATCGCCCTGACGAACAACCGGTCCAAGTGGCTCCTTCGAAATAATCTCAGGAAGAACCTTGTGCTCACGAGGATTCGACAACTTCGTGCGTTGCGCTGCCAAGCCAGAACGGTCCGTCGTATACACATCGCAACGACCAGCATCATACGCCGCAACAACCTCATCCGCTTTCTCAAAAGCAACAATCTTGTACTTCAGCTTGTTCGCACGGAAAAAGTCCGCAGCATTAAGCTCCGTCGTCGTTCCCGTATTCGTGCAAACGCTAACATTGTTGAGCTCAAATGAACTATCAACACCAAGATTACGGCGAACCATGAAACCTTGACCATCGTAGTAGTTAACACCTACAAACTCCAAACCAAGCGCGACATCGCGGTCGAAAGTCCAAGTCGTGTTACGAGCTAGTAAATCAACTTCTCCAGAACGAAGACTCTCAAAACGAACCTTCGCCGACAAAGGCGAATACTGAACCTTATCCGCATCGCCAAAAATAGCCGCAGCTACAGAACGGCAAAACTCAACATCAATACCGCTCCAATTACCCGCATCGTCAGGATTCGAAAAGCCAGGTAGCCCTTGGCTTACACCGCATTGCACATAGCCTTTACTCTTTACTTCTTTCAATGTCTTGCCATAGTCGCCACCGCTTCCGCCACCGCCAAAGCCGCCCAACGCAGAGGCAGAACTTATCGTAAGTCCAAGCACTCCAAAGGCAAACAATATAGGTAAGCAAAGAACTCGTAGCCTTTTGCCAATAGATCCTAAATTCATCATCTGTTCTCCTGCTAATAGTTATCGTTAATAATTATGATCATGGCGACCTCCTTTCTGTATGCCAAAATACCGCTCATCACAAGCACAAGCTAATCGTCGCAAGCACCGCAGAATCCTAACTCAGGTCCGAGAATCACCCTTCCAGATACGCATTCTATGAAAAATCACCACGCAAGCAAGAAAAAAATCAAAAGCCATAGTATCGCTGTATCACTAAACAAACACCAATACTCATTTATGAGGTTATTAAAAAATTGTTTCTCGCCAAATAGTAGTGTATTATGCTCATAATCCATTAGCACTTGCTCGCGAAATGTAGGAAAACTAGTAAAAGTGCCAATCAACTAGTAGTTGTATCCACAATAGCCCATAAGCAGGACCTAGCAACAAAAAACAGAAGTCGCAACGCAAAGAACAAAAAACTCGGTGCCAATCCAAATTTGCAAAAGCGCGCATAGAAAGAAAAAATCTTAAACTAGTCGTAGCAAAACCTATGCAAACAGTGATGTTCCAAAAAAAAGCCAAGTACGCTGAAAAAATGGCGTGCGGGCTACAACCTATCTCTAACATCGCAAAAGTCAGTCTGGTTGCGTTAACCGCCCTACTGTGCATATCGGTAGCAAGCGCACAGACGAAGATGAACTCATTCCTGATACAAATAAAAAACCTGTCCGACTACAAGGCAGATAGTTGGACCTTCGGCGAGGGAGTGTGGGTTCTACACAACCAAGAACATCCATTGTTCAAGCACGGCGAAGCCTTATACCTTAACGGCATGAAAACATTGATCGAAAGAGGAAAAGGGCACGCAGTTATCGCAAATATAGCAAAACATGAGGGAATAGCCGCAGGGGCTCTATTTAAAACTCTAGACGCAAAAGAAAAAGTAGCATTCGTAATAACCGCATCGCCAGGGCAACGATTCTCATTCGTAATTCCACTAAATGAAACTAACGACAAATTCATAGCACCAAGGGGAAGAGGTATAAAACTCTTCGATCTATTCGCACAACCAATCAGCTCCAGCGCAACACAACTAGCACATATCTGGGATGGCGGAAGCGCATACGATGAAAAACCACAGCAACAAAAACAAACGCAAGGCACAACACAAAAAACAAACGTAAAACAACTACCAGACCCCAACCCATCAGTTAGGCTAGTCATAACAGGAGAAAGACCACATACAGACGGATTCCGTTACCCGCGAGTCGAAACTATATTGCGCATTTCTATAAAAGCATTCTAACAACATACGCATAGCATACGCAGGCAGTAGTCTGATAATCCTAATAATCAACGCTAACAAAATATAAGCCATGCGCCGGCGCCAAAGTAGGCATAATCCTGCGCGCAAGGCACGAGGACGGTACTCGTAAAAGGTCGTCTATCGTACCCCCCGCTAAACGCCCCTCGCCAAGCGCAACTAGCGTGGAAACCATCATCCTAACCTGACGATACAAAAAACCCGAAGCGCAAAATGTAAAGCGCAACTCATCGCCACGATGCGTAACATCGACCGAATGCATATTCTTTATCGGCGAACGCGATTGACAACCAGCAGCGCGAAAAGCAGAAAAATCATGCTCGCCAAGCAAACTCGAGGCATGCTCGCGTAGGCTGGAAACTCGTTCGATAAGCCCCCTATCGCCTAAACGAGAGCGAACATGCGAGGTCAAACGACGATGCCAAACACGACCCGCGCGTAAAACAGGGCGCTGCGGACTAACGACGACTCGGTAAAGATAGGTGCGAGACTTCGCTGAAAAACGCGCGTGAAAATCATCGCCAACCTTGACGACCGCACAAACAGCAAGCGGAAAAAGACGTAGATGAAAGTTCAACGCATCGCGGAGCAACTCTTCACAAGAACGCTTAGACGAAGAATAGGCAGATAAGTCCAAGTCAACATGCGCACGCTGACCAATGCCATGCACTCCCCTATCCGTCCTACCTGCGCCATGCAAAGTTACGCGCTTAGCGCAAAAACAGAAAATCGCCTCTTCAAGGGCAGCCTGTACGCTTACACCAAGGCAGTTTGCTTTAAAATAGTTACCCTTTAAACCGCCTGCATCTAAAATAGGCCTATCAGTAGCCTGCCTCTGCCAGCCTAGAAAAGGCTGGCCATCATACTCAACGGTTAAAAGATAGCGGGAAATCTTGCCTTAAAAAATTAGCCTATAATAGCTGAAAACTAGCCTTGTCTCTTTTTCCATCGCCGATAGATTATCGGCAGCAACGACAGCAACGCTAAACCAATAAGCGTACCTAATACCTTCGGCGTAAGAATCGTCGAGGTCGAAAAATCCTCACCAGCTGCAAAAATCGTATCAAGGCTAGAGCCAGTCAAAGAATACACAAAAGTGCCAGGTGCTACTCCTACTAAAGTCGTTAGACAAAATATTCGCAAAGGAACTCGGAAAATAGCCGCCGCAATGTTAATCAAAAAAAACGGGAAAATCGGAACAAGGCGCAAAAATAGCATGTAGCTAACTACATCTTCTCGAAAGCCCGATTCTAACTTCTTAACCCTTTCTCCCGCACGCCTCGAAAACCAATCACCCGCCGCACTACGGGCCGCAATAAATACTATCGTAGCTCCTATCGTCGCTGCAAAAATAACCGCAAAACTTCCCCATAGCGCGCCAAACAAAAAACCACCCGTAATCGTCATAAGCAACGCGAAGGGAAGCGAACAAGCCGTAACGACTACATATATCAAAAAATAGCACAGCAAAGCTAGCGTAAATTGCTGCGCAACCCAAGTATTCAGTAACTCGCGATTCTCACGCAATGAAGCAAAACTAAGAAAGTCTAGGTGACCGCTCGCTCGCAAAAATAAAAAAAGCACCAAAATCGCTATCAAAAACGAGAGCGGCAAATACCTTTTCCAAGCAGGACGGGATTCTGTTGCAGGTGAGGTCATGGAAGCTATTACCTTCAAGTTAGTTTAACTTTCTTTTGTAGCTCCCTTTTATACATCAACGCTCGCGCAATCGCCTCGTAGAGCTCCGACAAAGAATATGGAATTGCTTAAACAAGGTCAATACAAATGTCATACAAATACGAGCTAACTACGGGGCAACGAACGCCATTCCTCTAGTACCACATCGCTCTTCTCAGAGGTAAGCCTCGCTTGCGCACGCTCGCTAAATGTAACTCTATCGACCAAACGCCAATAAGACCAAACCGCACTAGCACGCACAACCGAATCAGTATCGTCTAACGCAAGTTCAACCAGAGGCAGCAGCGAGCGGTCACCGCTGTTACCCGCAGCTATTAGTAAATTCCGTCGCAAGCCATTCAAACCAAGACGCTTTATAGGATTAGCGCGAAACAAACGCCGAAAATCAGCATCGTCTAACCGCAACCAATCGGCAATCCTACTACTAGTCATTCCCGCACGCGCCGCAAAAGAGCTCGCCGCAAAAGAACTAACAGCAGTCTTGCCAACTCCAGCAGATGCAGAGCGCAAATCACGCGAGCGAAGCGCAAACTTATTCCACGGGCAAACCGTCAAGCAATCATCGCAACCAAAAACACGGTTGCCGATAGCCGCGCGGAAAACTCGCGGGATAACTCCACGGTGTTCAATCGTCAAATACGATATGCACTTGCGCGCATCCAATACATAAGGGCGGGGAAATGCATCAGTCGGGCATATATCTATGCAACGCCGACAACTACCGCACGAATCCGCAGCCGCACGCAGCGGCGCAAAGGCACGCGAACTCAAAACAACGCCTAAAAACAACCAACAGCCATGATCACGCGAAACCAGTTGCGTGTTCTTACCCTGCCAACCAATCCCCGAACGAGCCGCTAACGCCTTCTCGCTCAATGGTGCCGTATCAACAAAAACCTTCCCAGCGCAATCATATCTAGCGCACAACCAGCGTGTAAAAACCTTCAAACGCTTCTTAATAACATCGTGGTAGTCATCTCCCACAGCATAGTGAGCGACAAGCGCAGCAGACTTGTCCGCAAGCATACCTTCCATGTCTTCTACAAAACCAACCTTGACGCGCGGCGTATATTCAACCGCAAGCACAAATGCCGTTCGCGCCTGACTCCACATCAGTTTAGGGTCTAGGCGTTCAGCGAGCCTGCGCGAAAACCAATCCATCGTACCATGCTCGCCATAGGCAACAAACTCTCTTAAGCGCGCACGCGCACGCGCATCTATGCGAGCAGTCGTAATGCCAATCGAAGCAAATCCTAACTCGCGCGCACGCGCGGTAATCTCTTGCTGTTCGTCCGAAGCCACTTCCTGTTCGTTATAATCCTCGTTATACCGTTCGCTATTCTTGACTCAGTGGTATATTCATCCGAGCCTATCCATCACTCGCACGCATAGCTGCAAGCCATCTGCCAAATCCACCCCCGACTATCATCTCGCGCGCATGCGCCATAAAGCGTTGGTAGAAAAATATGTTGTGAACGCTCAATAACTGAGCACCAAGCATCTCGCCTGCTCTAAATAGGTGGTGCAGGTAGGCGCGTGAAAAACCTCCCGCACAGCTAGGGCACGGGCAATCCATCTCCAACGGCGCATAATCAGAAGTGTAACGCGCATTGCGAAGGTTGCGTGTGCGAGCAATCATACCATCTCCGCTAGCAAAGCAAAAAGCCTGCCCCGTACGCCCAGAACGCGTAGGCAGAACGCAGTCAAACAAATCGATACCGCAAGCAATCGCCTCGCACAAGTCGCGCGGTTTGCCAACACCCATAAGATACCTAGCCTTGTCGCGCGGCATTAGCGGCGCAATCTCGTAGAGCAAGGCGTTGCGCGAGTGCGCACTCTCGCCTATCGCAAGACCGCCGAGGGCGTAACCAGAAAAGTCCAACGCACAAGTGCGCTCTAGCGCCTCGCGACGCAGTGCAAGGTCTAACCCGCCTTGCACAATACCAAACAATGCTCGCTCCGCTAGCGCATGCTCACTCCAATAACGCTGGCAACGCGCACCCCAACGAAGCGAGCGTTCCATCGCCGCTCGCAAACTAGCATTCGGTGCAAGCGGAGTTATACACTCATCGAGCATCATCGCAATCGTCGAGTCAAAAGCTATCTGCGCCTCCATCGCTAACTCAGGGGTAAGTAGCAACGCGCTACCATCGATGTGCGAGCGAAAGGCGATACCATCATCCTCTACAACAACTAAATTGCCTAGCGACATAGCTTGAAAGCCACCAGAATCGGTCAATAATGCTCCATCCCAGCGCATGAACGAACGAACGCCACCACAGCCTCGTAGAACTTCTAGCCCTGGACGGAGTAGTAGGTGGTACGTATTCGCTAATATCATCTTAGCGCCGCTCGACGCAGCTTGGCTCGGCAACACACCTTTTAGGCTCGCTTGCGTACCTACAGGCATAAAGCATGGAGTCGCTATCTCGCCATGCGGCGTCGAAAACTTACAGGCGCGGGCAGCCCCTTCACGCGCTATCTCGGTTAGGGAAAAACCTACACGCGAGGATGATAGGGGGGAAACTGTGCTTACTTCATGCTTTTCTTGCGCCATTGCAAAACCTCGTAGAAATTGAGCGCATCCTATGTTTTTCTAGCTATCATTAGCAGTTATTTTTAATAGCCATCTCTTGCAAATAGGCAAGCATCGCCATACGAAAAAAAACGGTAGCGCTTAGCAGAGCGTGCATGCGAATAGGCGCGCGCAACGCTCGCAACACCCGCAAAAGCACAGGTAAGAATCAACGGCGTCGAGCGTGACTGATGAAAGTTCGTAAGTAGCAAATCGACAAGGCGAAAACGAAAACCAGGAGTGATATACAATCGCGTCTTGCCATTATAATCTCCAGCAGCAAGAGTCTCGGCACAAAAGTCAGTCGAAGAACCAGCCGCCTGCACACCACCTTCACGCACGCCATTTCGAGCAGCACTTTCAAGCGCACGCACAACCGTCGTGCCAACCGCTAGCACGCGACCACCCGCTCGCTTGCAACACGCAATACGAGAGAGCACCGCAGACGAAACCTCAACGCGTTCGCTCGCCATGCTATGCTCGCTGATGTTGCTCGCTCGCACCGCTTGAAAACTGCCAAGACCTACATGTAGCGTTATGAATAGGCAGTCGACT
>JABAAW010000012.1 GCA_014238535.1 Alphaproteobacteria bacterium | reverse complement strand
CACATCAAAATTACTGCCAGCTACTGCTAGCTCATCGTCAAACGAACTACCCAATACATTCTCTATATTCTTAAAGCGATCGCTTCCCTCGTCTCTACCAAGTAGCGTGTAGTAACCATCCGCGTCAGCATCTAGAAACCTTATATGAACCCCTTCCTCAGATTCTGCGGCAAACGATAATGTATCATCACCTTCACCACCGTCTAGCACATCATCACCACCTTTGCCTCTGAGCGTATCATCACCAGCTCCGCCATCAATAGCGTTCGCATTACCATCACCCGTTAGGAAGTCTGTGTACGACGAGCCGATAAGCTTCTCGATACCCGTAACCCAATCCCCTGACGCATGACCACCACTACCTACAGATGCACCATCATTGTTAGTCGAAGATAAGTCTAGCGTAACTCCAGCATCCGATGTCGAATATGTAAGGGTATCTTCATCCTCGCCTCCATCAATGTAATCACGGCCAGAGCCACCATCGAGCGTGTCCTCTCCACCCTCGCCATAAAGTCTATCATGACCACCTAGCCCCGAAAGGACGTTCGCTTCAGCATCGCCATGCAAAATATCACTGTGCACTACTGAACCAATGACATTTTCAAAACCACTGATAACATCTCTATCCGCATGCCCCCCCCTAGAATGCCTATTGACTGCTGTTTGCTGCAAAACCCCGTCGACAACATCTGCAAGCTTGACTAAAACACCGCCATCAGAATGTTCGTACGACAGCGTGTCTGTACCACCACCTCCATCGAGCGTGTCAGAACCATTCATACCCTCGATAATGTTGGCTCCATCATCGCCACGCAAAATATCGCCATTATGATTAGAACCCACTATATTCTCTATTTCACTGATAGTGTCGCCAGCAGCATCACCCCTACTGCCTATATTGTCTGCCGTTTGCACAACATTCCCCTCAACAAGCGTAGCAAGGTTGACATCAACCGCACCAGCAGAACGTGCATAGGACACCGTGTCTATTCCACCGCCACCTATAATAGTGTCGCTATCAGAACCGCCATCAAGGTAGTCATCGCCATCTCCGCCTTCAAGGATGTCGTCGCCAGTATCGCCTTCAAGGCGGTCGTCTCCGTCGTTACCATATAGGCGGTCGTTGCCCCTATCGCCATAAAGGTGGTCGTCTCCGTCGTTACCATATAGGTAGTCTTCGCCAGAGCCACCATAAAGATAATCGTCACCAAGCCCGCCATAAAGATCGTCGTTACCACTATCGCCATAAAGAGTGTCGTTACCTCCTTCGCCATAAAGAGTGTCGTTGTCATTCTCTCCACGAAGAAAGTCGTCTCCATCTCCACCATAAAGATAGTCCTCGCCATTCCAGCCATAAAGATAATCGTCACCAAGCCCGCCATCAAGACCGTCGTCGCCCCCCTGTCCATAAAGCCTATCGTTGCCTTCGCCACCACCAATGGCGTCGTTGTCAGGTCCGCCATAAAGCCTGTCGTTGCCTTCGTTACCATCAAGATAGTCGTTGCCTTCGTTGCCCTCAAGATAGTCGTTGCCTTCGTTGCCATAAAGATTGTCGTTGCCACTACCGCCATAAAGACTGTCGTTACCTATTTCGCCATAAAGGTGGTCGTTGCCACTACCGCCATAAAGATAGTCGTTACCTCCTTCGCCATAAAGATAGTCGTTGCCAGCATATCCGTAAATCTTATCCCCTGACGAGGTTCCTATAATAAAGCTATCATCGCCTGCTGTTCCTTTTACTGTAGCCATTGCTATTACTCCTGATAAAATATGTGTAAAAACTAATAGATGTTCGCAGTGCTTACGCACAAACCGCGAGCATAGAACAATCTATAGCAAAAAAAAAGTATTTCTAAAAAAAAAATCTAATTATAATGCTCATGCATAATATTCGTAGCATAATAACATTCGTAGCATTCACGCGCGAAAATCTCGCTCAATCTCGCTCCAATCTCGCTCATAGCACAGAAAATAGCGCACGCAGTGCTCGTGTAGAAAAGGCTTGCGTAAACCAAACTTACATGCCAAGCTTGCTAGCGATGTTTTGGCAGAGTCAAAATATCTACAAAGTGAAACCTTGAAGGAGAGGATAATGCCATGATGCATAATACCAAACCCATAGAAAACTCGAAATCCTGTAGCAACAGAACGCTTATACAGGTAGCGAGAGTAAAAGAAACCTATTCTTATCTATATCGAAAGCTAGCCATAACCCTAAGCGCAGGCGCTCTGCTCGCGCTGATTAGCACACCGTTGCTCGCAGGAAAAGCCACAGCGCAGATGATGATCGATAAGCCTAGCGACTTTCCAACCAGACCGCTAACCATGATCGTGCCTTTCGGCGCAGGCGGCGGATCAGACCAACTCGCTCGCGCCATGGCAAAAGCAATGGGCGTAGTCGCAGGAATTCAGTTCCAAGTCGTAAACAAACCAGGCGGAGGCGGTACCGCTGCAATTCCAGATTTCATGCTCGCTCCAGCCGACGGATACACCGTTCTAGAGCATATCGATAATGCTATCTCAGCATACGCAAGCGGCGACATAAAAGAAAATCCCGCGCGCGATTGGACACCAATATGCACAACACAAATAACATTCAGTCAAATCTATGTGCGTAGCAACGATGATCGATTCTCCGATTGGGATTCCGTACTCCGCTATGCTAAAGAAAATCCCAATAAACTGACGGTCGCAAACGTCGGAAAAGTCGGATCCATGGAGCTAGTCGTAATGCAACAGCTGCAAAGCGCGCTTGGAATAAAAGTCAAGCAAATCGCATTCGATAAACCCGCAGAAAGATACGGTGCATTGCTCGGCGGGCAGGTCGACCTACTCTTCGAACAACCAGGCGATGTACGCAGATTCCTAGATGCAAATAAAATGAAGCCTCTGCTTACATTCCTAGACGAAAGACCTTCAGCTTTCGCTGATGTTCCTACGCATCGGGAAAAAGGCGCTAAATTCAAGCCACTGACGCGCTTCCGCGGATTCTATGTCAAAAAAGGCGTGCCGCGCGATAGGCTCAAGTTCTTGCAACAAGCATGCGAGGCAGCTTTCAGCGAAAAAAGCTACGCAGATTTCAACAAAAAGAAATACATGCATCTGATAGACTCCTATCGCGATACTGCAGGATCAGTAAAGTTGATCAAAGGAGCCATCAAAATATATCGCAAAATGTACAAGCAAATCGTCATCGATAGCTAGGAAACTCGCTACTCGTTCTCGGGTAAAAAACTTTTACATTCGTGATAGCACGGCTGGAGAAAATTAGATGAGGGGCGGTCTAAAAATCGCCCCTCTTCTTGCCGCTCCTATTCTAGAGTGGCTATTTTGGAGCATTCTGGTCATAGCATTATGGGCGCAGACCGATAAGTTTGATCAAAGAATTATCGAATTTCGTTTCGGTGCCGATGGGTGGCCAAAAGCAGTACTACTCTGCTTGTGGATCGGGGCAACATTGCAGGCAATGCTCGAATGTTGGCGAGTGCAAAAAAACGCAAAAAAAAGCAATACCAGCGCTATTGCCATAAACAGTGCCTCGCTAAAATGCATAGTTAGTCACATGTGGCAATGGCTGAGAAAAAATTGGCGAAACAACATCCTCGGAATCTTCATAGTGCCCCTACTATATGTGTGGCTGATGCGCTATATGGGATATTTCATCGTAACCCCTCTGTTCCTAATGCTATACCTTCTAGTGCTGGGAGTGCGCCGCTGGAAACATATTCTAGCCGTTAGCTTTAGCATTTATGCCTTACTACTGTTAGTCTTCGTGCGTCTATTCTATATCGCACTACCTGTCGGAAGCTGGCTCTGGTGTTATGAGGTAAGCAATTTTATCATAACCCTCGTTAGAAGCGGGCTCTAACTATTTTTTATTAAACCTAGAGTAATAATCATTATGGCAGAATTCCTTGCAGGTACCGCAGCTCTTTTTGGTGATGTCCATACGCTAATTCTTTTTATCGTAGCACTGCTTGGCGGCATGCTCTTCGGTGCGATACCAGGCGTCAATATGCTAACACTCGGCGCCGTCGTTCTACCATTCACCATATCCATGCAACCCGAACACGCGATAATGCTCTTCGCCGTAATATATTGCTCAGGCGTTTTCGGCGGCGCGATCACCGCTATTCTATTCAATATTCCAGGTGCTCCAGAAAACGCACCAACTTGCTTCGATGGATACCCCATGACACAAAAAGGACAAGCAGGAAAAGCAATCGGTGCCGCAGTCGCATTCTCCGCTCTCGGCGGTGTCGCTTCCGCAATACTGATGATGTCCGCAACAGCCGTCATCGCCGAATGGGCAATATCCGCTTTCGGACCGCCAGAAGTCTTTGCTATAATTTTCTTCGGACTCGCCGTCGCTGCTTCTTTGGGCGCAAAAACTTTGTGGAAGGGTTGGATGTCCATCTTCATCGGACTAGCGATAGCAACGATAGGTACCGACCCCGTCGGAGGAATTCCACGATTCAGCAGCTGGAGTGTCCTCGGCCTAGATTACTCCTCTTATTACCTATCCGCAGGCATTCATTTCATACCCATGATATTAGGTTTCTTCGCCGTATCCGAAGTACTGATACAAGCACAAAAAATGACCAGCGGGAAAAGAAAACAAGTCAAGGCAACTATGCAGTTCCCAACTATCGCAGAGTTTTGGCAACTGCGATTCACTGCTCTGCGCTCTATGGTGCTCGGATTTTTCGCCGGCATCTTGCCTGGAATCGGGGCTACCCTCGCAGCATTCCTTGGATACTCGCAAGCCGTACGATGGTCAAAAACCCCTGAAAAATTCGGAAAAGGTACCCTGCACGGCGTAGTCGCATCCGAAACCGCAAATAACTCCGCAACAGGTGCTGCCATGATACCACTGCTCGCACTGGGACTACCAGGCGGTGCTCTCACAGCTATGATGCTCGGAATATTCCAGATACACGGCATGGAGCCAGGACCGCTGATCTTCATAAACTCACGCGACTTGGTATGGATAACATTCGCCGCAATGTTTTGGGCTAATGTCGCTATACTCTTCCTAGGGTGGTTACAGACTAAAACCGTAATTCACATACTGCGCATACCATTCCATTGGCTCGCGCCTGCAATTCTGTTGCTCGCTGTCGTAGGTTCCTACGCGCTACGAAACTTGATCATCGACGTTTGGGTCATGTTCTTCGCCGGTATCATCGGCTACTTCTTACGCCGTACAGGCTACTCCGCCCCTGGAATCGTACTGGGACTGATACTTGGCAGCTTGGGAGAATCGGCTTTCGCAAAGTCCATGCAGATATTAGACTACTCCATACTCGGATTCCTAAATCGCCCCATCGCCGCAACCTTGCTCATAATCGCCTGCGTTACTATAATCTCAGGTATTTATAGAGAAATACGAAAGTAAAAAATACGAATAGAATAGCATACTCGAAAAGATGCTACAAAAGCTAGCACTCGCAGAGGGGGCATCTCGCAACGATACGAGCGTTAGTGGAATCATCGCGCGGGCGCGCAACGCGCAAAGGCTGTACGAGGCTGAAGGCGACCAGCGTTTGTTCGACCGAATGAGCCAAGCTGCAGCTTGGGCTCTGATGCAACCAGAACGGAATCGCGAGCTATCGTCCATAGCCGTCGAGCATACCGAGTTGGGCAATATCGAGGATAAAGTCACTAAAAACCACCGCAAGACGCTCGGTTTGCTGCAAGACTTACAAGGAGTATCTACCTACGGGTTATCTTACGAAAACGAGAAAACTGGTATCGCAGAATTCCTGCGACCAAAGGGCGTGGTCGCAGCATTGGTGCCTTCCACAAACCCTTTGGCAACACCTACCAACAATATCGTCAATGCATTGAAAACCGCCAACGCTATCATAATCGCTCCTTCGCCTAAAGGTGCTCGAGTCTTACAAAAACTATTGGCATTCATACACGCAGAACTCGAAAAAACATTGCTCGCTTGCGGTTATGATGAAAAAAAAATCGTTGCCAGCGAACTAGTGCAAATGCTTCCGTTGCCTCCTAGCAAACCACAGACCGCAGAACTGATGGCGCAAGCAGATTTCATCGTCGCTACCGGCTCGCAAAACAATGTACGAGCCGCATACAAGGCTGGCACTCCAGCGATTGGCGTCGGCGTCGGGAACGCCGTAGTTATCGTCGATGACTCCGCCGATATAAACGACGCGGTAAGTAAAATAGCAGCCTCTAAAGTTTTCGATAACGCTACTTCTTGCTCGTCGGAAAATGCGCTCATCGTCATCGATAGCGTCTATGATGAGTTCATCAACTGCTTGCATAAGCACGGCGGGATGCTATTGGACGAGCAGCAAACGCAAAAACTCGTCGAAACGCACTGGCTCGATGGTAAAATTCAGCCCGCGATGTTGGGAAAGGGAATAGACGAAATCGTAGCGCAATTAAACCTAAAGGCGCTTCCTGCAACCAAGTTCTTGGTCGCACCGCGAAAGCAATTCTCAACCGACGATGTGCTAGTCGGCGAAAAAATGGCACGCTTCTTAACTCTATACCGAGCACAAAATTTCGCCGAAGCGCAAGAACTCGCAACAAAAATACTCAACTTTCAGGGCACGGGGCACTCGATCGGTATACACACGCTAAAATACGCGCGCGCGCACGAACTCGCTATGACCGTGCCTGCCTGTCGCGTCATCGTCAACCAAGCACATTGCTTTGCAACCGGCGGTTCTTTCGAAAACTCGCTACCTTTCTCACTATCTATGGGCTGCGGCTCTTGGGGCGGAAATACCATCGACGAAAATTTACACTGGCGACACTTTGTAAACCGCGTGCGCGTCGTTCGCCCGCTCGCATCACGCGAGCCTAGCATCGAGAGCATCTTTGGCGAATACTGGAGCGAAGTCGGACGTTGATAGCTAATATTTAACAAGAATGGGCTGCGAAACAAAAACTCACGACGCAAAAACCTTACGCACCGTGATCGACACTTGGGCGCAAGAGCACCCTGACGACACTTGGCTAATCTCACCCGAAAACGGGCAGCATCTAACCTTTGGCGAACTCGCGCACTCGTGCAGGCAAGTCGCTCAACGCATCGCAAGTTGCGGCATAACCCCTAGCAAATCCGCACCTGCAGCATTGTCCGACGAAGGCGAGACCATAGCCATCGCATCGCCTAACAGTATCAAGGCTACGCTCGCTTTCTTAGGTGCGCTATACGGCGGATTCCGTGCAACCCCCATAAACCTCGTCGCGGGCGCAAAGGCGATAGCCCATGCGCTAACGCATTCTAACGCGCGTCTGCTACTGCTCGCCGATGAGGCTAGCGCGCCCATCGACTCCGCCATGGCAAGCCTAACAAATCATCAGCTAAATCGCATAAAGGTCGTGCGTCTAGAATCTAGCGATAGCCATAAGTACAATCCTAACGAGTGGGGCTGGAGCGATGCAATCAATACTTCTAGCGCCAACACTAGTATGTCTACCACACCACAACCACATACCATCGCTCTACTTCTATACACCTCAGGCACTACCGGAACCCCTAAAGGCGTGTTGTTGAGTCACGCAAACCTGCTCGCCGCCGGGGCTAATGTCGCTCTCGCACACAGACTAACGCGCGAAGATAGAGCGATGTGCGTCCTACCAACATACCATATCAACGGGCTGTGCGTAAGCGTCATGGGAACGCTAGTCTCTGGTGGAAGCCTCGTCCTAGCCAAGCGCTTTTCAACACAAAAGTTCTGGCAGCAAGTAACAACTTTTGCATGCACTTGGTCTAGTCTAGTGCCAACCCTCTTCGCATACCTCTTGAGCGACGAGGGGGGCGTTCCGCAGGCAAAAAATCCTTTGCGTTTTACTCGATCCGCATCGGCTCCGCTCGCTCCAGAGACACAGAAAGCCTTCGAAAAAAAATTCTCCATCCCCATCATCGAAACCATGGGCTTGACCGAAACCGGCGCGCAAATACTCTCAAACCCATACCCTGAGCCGAAAGATGAACGCAAAATCGGCTCCGCAGGCATCGCATTCGGCAACGAGGTGATCATCGGCGACAGCAATGGGCGTGCTGTTAAAACTGGCTGCGAAGGCGAAATACTCGTCAGAGGCGAAAATGTGATGCAGGGCTATCTGAACAAGCCTGAAGCTACAAAAGAAGCATTCACCGATGACGGATGGCTACGCACCGGCGATTTGGCTCGCATGGACGACCAAGGCTATGTCTTCGTAACCGGGCGTAGCAAAGAATTGATAATCAAAGGCGGCGAAAACATCGCTCCGCGCGAGGTAGACGAAACCCTCTTGGCGCATTCAGCAATTCTCGAAGCCGCCGCTTTCGCTCGTCCATGCCCACAATACGGGCAACGAGTCGAGGCTTGTGTCATACGCAAGCAAGCAGCAAATAAAGAAAGCAAAACCGACGAACAGCTAGAAGCCGAGCTGATCTCGCATTGCCAAGCGAGCCTAGGTAAGTTCAAAAGCCCCGAGCGAATACATATCGTCGATACTATGCCTAAAGGACCTTCAGGTAAGGTGCAGCGCTTGCAGCTACTAGCAACGCTCAATGAGGCGGAGGCGCGACAATAGCATTACTAAAAATAAGACTCACGCAATAATCTACTTATAGCGAAGCAATTATCTCCTTCGCATTCGCAACAGCCTCATCGCCCGCACGCACCAACATACCCATATCACTCGTAACGCTAATAAAATCAGGCTGCGCACGCGCTAAAGTAGCAAAAACCTGCGCCCCCGGCGAGAGAACTCCCGCATAGCAGCCGTTCTTCTTAACTCGCGGAATCGCATCCGTAATAGCAGAAATTACCCGCGCGTGCGAAGGCTCGCCGATAAAGCCCATGTTCGCCGACAAGTCCGTCGGTCCAAAAAATAGCGCATCAACACCATCTACCGCACTAATCTCGTCTAAATTACCGATCGCAGTCGGCGTTTCAATCTGCACAATCAAAAACGGGTCAAAATTCTGTAAATAATCCTTGTTCCTACGACCATAACACGATGCACGAAGACCAGACGCCGCACCACGCAAGCCCCTCGGCGGATAGCGCACCGCCGCAACCGCCGCTCGAGCCGCATCAGCATCGTTGATCATCGGTACCATAACGCTACTAACGCCGATATCCAATACTTGCTTAAAGCGGACCGAATCGTTAAACGCAACCCGCACCAACGGCAAACAAGGCGAAGATTCCAGAATGCGCAACTCATAAAGGCATGTCTCCAAATCGCGCGGCGAGTGCTCAAGGTCGAGCAGCATCCAATCAAAACCAGAATGCGAAAGCGCATCAACAACATTCGGGCTACAAGAGGCAGACCAGACGCCCAATGACGGCCCATGCCCCGACTGCAGCGCACGCCTGTCGGACAAGTGGCTACGAAAATCTTTTACTGCTGAAAATTCTACCATCACACCAAGTCTACATCACTCGTCGCTAAAGATACACTCGAAAGAAATAGTAAGCATAAGAATCACCATAGCGCAAATGCCAATATACATGCACAAGCGCATAATGCAACACTCTAGTAGGTAGTAAAATCTCGCTCCATTTGCGCAACGACAAAGGCAAAATCTTATTACGCTTGACAAATAGTGTCTAAATTGCTATCGGGAAGTCACGCTGTTCGCAAATCGAATGCTAAACAGCACGACCTAAAGCATAAACCAAAGGAGATGCATTTAACATGAATAGCATACATAAATATCACCCCACTAAAGAAACCTGTGGGTTAACACGAAAATTATCAAGCGGGCTAGTAGCAATTCTAGTAACGCTCGCGTTCTTCGTAACCGACAGCGCAATTAATAGCAAACAGGCAGATGCGAGAAGTAAATTCGTCGCAATCGGTACCGGCGGACCAACCGGCGTCTACTTCGTAGTCGGAAACGCTATATGCCGTATGGTGCACAAAGAAGCAGCCGAAGGTAGAAAAAAAGGCAGAAAGCACGGCTTGCGTTGCTCCGCGCCTTCAACCGCAGGCTCTAACTACAACATCGGGCAAATACGCCAAGGCGCACTCGATTTCGGTGTAGCGCAATCCGATTGGCAGTACCACGCATACAACGGAACCTCAAAATATAAGGGTAAAAGATTCAAAAACCTAAGAGCAGTCTTCTCCGTTCACCCCGAGCCATTTCAAATTCTCGTCGGGAGAAAAAGCGGTATCAAAAAATGGGAAGGCCTAAAAGGAAAAAGAGTCAATATCGGTAATCCAGGTTCAGGACAACGCGGAACTATGGAAGTGTTGATGGAAATTCACAACGTCAAAAAAGACGATTTCGCAACAGCAACCGAACTGACATCGTCAGAACAATCAAAAGCATTGTGCGACGGGAATATAGACGCATACGGATACACCGTTGGTGTACCAAATGCTGGCGTAGCGCAAGCAGCCGATGGGTGTGGAGCAAGAATCATCCCTCTTAATACCGCCCCTATCAAAAAACTGGTCAAAGATAACTCATACTATGCGTTCGCCACGATCCCGAAAAAAACATACGCCACCATCAAAAAAGATGTTCCAACCTTCGGCGTGAAAGCAACCTTTGTAACTAGTGCCAATCAGAGCGCGGCAACCGTATATGAAATTACGCGAGCCGTCTTCGAAAACCTAGACGACTTCAAAAAATTATCACCTACCTTCGCACATTTGCATGCAGAAAAGATGATCACAGAAGGCTTGTCCGCTCCTATACATAGGGGTGCATTGAAGTACTATAAGGAAAAAGGCTGGAAGTAAGGTAGCTAGTAGTACCTCGCGTGCAAAAGTATAAAAAACGCGCAGAATACTACTAATATCTAACAGGCTATTAGAAGTCTAATTGCATCGAGGGGTGTGTGCGTAGGTGACTACGCCAGCCCTTCGGTGCAATAGATTAACTAAAATAGCTACAAAAAATGGCATAACAGCAGGCTGATAACCCTTTTGCAAATGCAAAAGGCTCGCACAGTAGGCAAGGAGCGATAACTTAGCTATGAGTGCCACAATAAACTCCGCAGATGCCTCCAAACTAGCAGAGGTAGGCAACACAATTAAAGGCGGCTGGGGTAAGGTCTTTGCCGTAATCGCCGTCGCTTGGTCGCTATTCCAAATTTGGATAGCATCGCCATTACCATTTTTCTTACGCTTCGGAATCCTACACGGTGTGCCAGCACGCGCCATACACCTCGCATTCGCTTTCGCGCTCGTCTTTATGCTATTCCCGCTATATAGGCATAAGCGTAAAGAAAAATTCGTACTCTGGCACGATTGGCTACTAGCTATTATCGCCGCAGGGTCTTGCCTATACATAGTCATGTTCTACGACAAACTGGTCGAAAGGGTAGGCGTGCTCTTCGAGTGGCAGGTCGCAGGATTCTCGATACCAATCGAGTTCATTATCGGGCTTGGCGGACTAATACTATTGCTCGAGGCAACACGCCGAGCCATCGGATGGCCACTAGTCTTGATCTCAATCGCCTTTATCGCATACGCACTATTCGGGCAATCCATGCCAGACATCATCGCCCATCGCGGTTTGTCTCTCGAACGCTTGGTCGG
This sequence comes from Alphaproteobacteria bacterium, assembly GCA_014238535.1. Taxonomy (GTDB): domain Bacteria; phylum Pseudomonadota; class Alphaproteobacteria; order JABAAW01; family JABAAW01; genus JABAAW01. Next base: position 22,337 of record JABAAW010000012.1, on the reverse strand, counting down.
ATACTATTGGTTCGGTGCCGAAGTCGTCTTCGGCATACCTCTAGACGTCGCTACAAGCTTCGTATTTATGTTCGTCCTATTCGGCGCATTGCTGGAGCGCGCAGGCGGCGGAAAATTCTTCATCGATTTGGCTTTCGCTATAGTCGGACGATACCGCGGCGGACCAGCAAAAGCATCAATCCTCGCATCCGGCATGACTGGCATGATATCAGGCTCCTCAATCGCAAACACCGTAACTACAGGAACCTTCACCATCCCCGTCATGCGTAAGGTCGGATTGTCCGCCGTCAAGGCTGGTGCCATCGAAGTAGCCGCATCCGTAAACGGACAGATAATGCCACCAATCATGGGGGCTGCGGCATTCATTATGGCAGAACTGTTAGGAATAAGCTACCGCGAGGTCATATACCACGCATTCCTACCCGCCGTTATCGCATACCTCGCGCTGTTTTGGATCTCGCATCTAGAGGCAGTGAAACTACGCCTGACCCCCATGCCCGCAAGCGCAATACCGCAATTCATAGTAGTATTGCGCCGCGGTATCCATTTCTTGCTACCAATCGCAATCCTCATCTACCTGCTGCTAGTCAAGCGCTTCTCACCTACCGCCGCTATCTTCTGGGCTACTTCGAGCCTGCTCGTCATAATGCTCGCGCAGAAAATAATCCCTGTGCTTACAAGGCAAACAACAAATATAACTAAAGAAGTATTCGCCGCCTTGCTCTTAGCCATAAAAGATATTACAGCCGGTCTCGTCGCTGGTGCGCGCAATATGGCTGGAATCTCTATCGCCGTCGGGTGCGCAGGTATCATCGTCGGCTCCGTCGGTGCCACTGGCTTAAACAACGCTCTAATCGGAATCATCGAGGCTATCGCAGGCAACAACATCTACATACTGCTCGCCCTTACCGCCATACTATGCTTGGTGCTCGGTTTGGGGCTACCAACAACCGCTAACTACCTAGTCGTCGCTTCGTTGATGGCACCTGTGCTAGTCGAACTAGGTAGCGCCGCCGGCTTAGTACTACCATTAATCGTCGTGCACCTATATGTTTTCTACTTCGGACTAATGGCTGATGTAACGCCACCCGTCGGACTCGCTGCATACGCAGCTTCCGCAATCTCGCGTGCCGATCCCATAAAAACAGGCTTGCAAGCATTCACATACGAAATACGCACCGCAATACTACCACTAGTCTTCATTTTTAACACCGAACTCGTGCTGATAGGAATCGATAATTGGGCGCATGGCCTATTCGTCTTCATAACTTCCCTGCTTGCAATATTGTGCTTTACAACCGCAACCCAACGATTCTTGTTCAGGCGCTTGCATCTCATCGAAGCCGCTTTGCTACTACTGCTCACAGCAGCACTATTCCGCCCCGATGCAACACTAGCCATCGTCTACCCACGCTGGCAGCAAGTCGAAATCTCTAGTAGCTCCGATTCAACTAGTTTAACAAGCGTCGAAAACGCCAACAAACTGCGCGCTAAAGAAGTACGAATTTCTATAACTAGGCAAACAGACTATGGTGATCGCTACCGTATGCTCGCATTTCCAAAAAACGAAACTAGCGACATGCAGGGGCTAGAAGCGCTGGAGCTAAACCTAGAGGCAACGCAACTCGAGGAGCGTGAGCGAGCAGAAGTGCAAAGCAAAGCACAAGACATAACACAAAGCACGGAGTTGTCTGTTCTCTCCCTATCTCAATTCGCCGAAAGCAAAGGCTTGCGCATAGGCGACCGCATTACGAAGGTCGAAACTAAAATCGAGAAACGTCCCTCTCACTATTGGGTTTCAGCCCTCGCCTTGTTGCTACTAGGCTCGTTCTGCTGGTATAATGCCAGCACAAGCAAGTCCATACGCAATAACTTGAGGAGAGCAGATGAATAGGAGCGCCGTCCTACAGCGCGACCTGCGCCATGATTATCCATGCGCCGTTGCCGCCGATGGAAATTATATCATCGATGCCGAAGGCAAGCGATACTTTGACGCTTCCGCTGGAGCCGCTATCTCGTGTCTCGGGCACTGCAACCATGAGGTCATCGCCGCATTGCAAGAACAAGTCGAGCGTCTAGATTTCGCGCATACCGCATTCTTCACTAACAATGCCGTCGAAGAACTCGCTACATTCTTATGCTCGCGCGCTCCACAGGGACTCTCGCACGCATATTTCAGCTGCGGCGGCTCTGAGGCGATGGAAGCAGCTTTCAAAATCGCTCATCAATACTTCCAAGAAAAAGGCGAAGGAAACCAACGCCGTTGGATCATAACCAGAGAGCGTAGCTATCACGGAAATACCCTCGGCTCGTTATCATTCGCAAGCAACAACGAGCGCAGAAAGCCATACCAAGCAATACTCTTACAACAAACAACGGTCTCAGCCTGCGATACATATCGCGGTCGTGGCAAAGGCGAGAGCGACGAAGAATATAGCGAACGCTTGGCGCGCGAGCTCGATGATAAAATAAAAAAACTAGGGGCAGAAAATGTCATCGCCTTCGCAGCCGAAACCATAAGCGGTAGCACCATCGGCGCAATGCCTCCAAGTGCTAACTACTGGAAGCGTATGCGCGAGGTCTGCGAGCAAAACTCAATTCTACTGATACTCGACGAGGTCATGTGCGGCGCAGGACGTAGCGGATATCTGTTCGCGTGCAGCGAAGATGAAATCGCTCCAGATATCTTAGCCATGTCGAAAGGCTTGGGCGGCGGCGTGCAGCCCATCGGCGCAACACTCGTTTCTGAAAAAATCGTAGACACCCTAACAAATGGCTCAGGAATACTACGGCACGGGCACAGCTTCATGAGCCATCCCGTCATTTGCGCAACCGCTCTCGCAGTACAAAAAATAATCGAGCAGCAAAACTTGCTCGAAAAGGTTCGCCGCGACGGCGCAATGCTACAGCAAAAACTCGAAAACGCCTTGCAACAACGAAGTATACTCAAAAAGCATATTGGCGACTTGCGCGGACGAGGCTTGCTACGCGCTGTCGAAATAGTCGAAAATATAGAAGAAAAAAAATCATTCCCAGCAAAACTAGCAATCTACAAACGAGTGCGTAGTCAAGCCATGGCAAACGGCTTAATATGCTACCCAAGTAGCGGTAATGCAGACGGCGAGAGTGGCGACCATGTTCTACTCGCACCACCATTTACGATTAGCGAGCAGGAAATGAATCTGCTCGTCGAAACGCTATACGATTCTATTCAGCAGGTCTTGCTAGAACTTTGAGCAACACGCTTCACTATTCGCTTCACCATTTGATTCAACCATTCAAACCATGCCTACCATAGTAGCACTCGCTCCTAATGGCGGCAGGCTAACAAAAAAAGACCATCCGAAGTTACCCCTAACGCTCGAAGAACTGGCGAGCGAAGCACACACCTGCAGCAAACTTGGCGCGAGCATAATGCACTTCCATGTGCGCGACCAGCATGGCAGTCATAGCCTCGATGCTGGAATTTATAGGGAAGCACTACGCGAGATAAGCCCTGCAGCGGCTGGAAAAATTATCCTGCAAATCTCTACCGAAGCAGGCGGTATCGGCATCGGCAATGGACGAGCCCTCTACACGCCAAGCGAACAGGCAAATTGCATACTCAATAGCGGCTGCAGCGCAGCTAGCATCGCCTTCGCCGAAATTGCTCGCGCCGAGAAAGCATTCGTCAAAAATTTCTACGCACAGGTAACCGAGCGCAAAATACACATTCAACATATCATATACTCGCCCGCAGAAGCAACAGAACTACAGCGCGCAAGCACGCAAGGGATACGACTCGGCGCGCATAAACTCTGCTTGCTCTTCGTCTTCAACAGAAAGCAACAAGCAGTTCAATCGCAAGAGAATTTCACCTCCTTTATTAACGCTTGCAAGAAACCATTCGCAGACGAGCCATCGCTGCTATACTTCATCTGCGCCTTCGGCAAGCACGAGCAAGCTCGATTGCTACAGGCAGCAGGAAAAATACACAACGCGCATATCCGCCTAGGTTTCGAAAACAACATCTATCGTCCCAACGGAAAAACCGCAAATAGCAACGCCGAACAAGTGGCAGAATTCGTACGCAGCGCTAAAGAAAATGGTATCGCCATCGCCTCGTATAAAGAAACGCGCGCACAGCTAGGGCTAGACGCAGAGTGAAAAGTGCCAGCACACCAGCTCACTAACAGTTCAACGCATAACTTATCCTCTAGACCTGCTCCCTCGTAATCTTAACAGCATGTATCGCCAGCACGCGTTGTGGCGAGTGCTGCTGCGAAAACAAACGATTGTGGCATAAACTACCCTCGCACAAATCCGAGTCAGCCTGCGCCTCCGTAACCTCGCCGCTAAACGAAAAGGCATGCCCACTCTCATCGCATAAAAATCTGCAACTACCCGCCGCAAGCAAGCCTCTCACCAAAAGCGAGTCTTGCGCCAACACAACCGTAACGACAGGTAAAAACAGCGGGCTATTCTGATAATAAGTGCTCGACAATAGCTGCAAACCGCGCTCGCGCCGCTCCTGCGGGTCGTAGCTAGCCGCAACGATATAACGAAACTGCGCGACATAGTCAGCCGCATCCTCGCGCTGTAGCAAAAACACTACGCTAATGCCAGCGCAACTCGCAGGCAGTTCGATACGCGCAAACATTCCTCGACTTGGACGCCCGCCTTGCTCGCGCATCGCAACCTGACGCACACGGCATTGCCAAGCAAAAAAATCCCGCGATACGCTATCCTCTTGCCACGAGGTCATAAATAAAAATAACTATCGAGGCAAAATCTCCGCATTCAAACAACCACTATGTGATAGCACTATGCCTATGTAATATAGCCTCGCCTAAAACTTAGCGTATGCCTTCTTCAGGGCTACCAACGGGTGTTTCTTCGACATCTGAAATTTAATCAATAACTCGCGCGCTATCATATCGCGTTCCTGCTGCCCTTCTGGCAGCTGCATGCCATCGGGCACTAGAACCCAGCCATTAATATTGCGATCGAAAACCGCCGCACTCGAATCCTCGTAACCCATGTGCACATCCTCTAGCCAGTTCAAGTCCTCCCAGCCCATTATCTCTAGGTAACGGCGTAAAAAAGGAGTCAATAATTCTAAATCGGGAACGAGGTTGACATCGTATCGATAGCCGATGTGCTGACCTATGTCCTTAGCTCGCTGCTGTTGCCCTTCGCTACTACCTACCTTTTCTTTTGCCATTTTGTAAATCTCCCGTTAACTTTTAACTCAATAGCGCGTCATGCTTGGTTGACCGACTGTGTGTTGCGAGCCCGCAAGTGGCACCAATGCCAATGCCGAAGCCTCCATCGTCAAGGCAGCCAAGTCCTCAGGCTCTAAACTATGCACATTCGTCTTACCACACGCGCGTGCCATCATTTGGCATTCGATCGCTAGTGTATGCAAAAAATTATAGACACGCTCAGCCGCTCGGTCCGGATCAAGACGCTTGCGCAATATCGGATCCTGAGTCGCAACACCTACAGGGCAACGACCAGTATGGCAGTGGTAGCAATAACCAGCCTCAACGCCTATCTCTTCTTCGTAATTCGACTCAGGGATATCCTTGTTGCAATTCAAAGCCATCAATGCCGAATGCCCTATCGCAACCGCATCCGCGCCAAGTGCTATCGCCTTAGCAACATCGCCACCATTACGAATGCCGCCCGCATAAACCAAACTTATCTCACCACTTTTGCCAACATCATCGAGTGCCTTACGCGCTTGGCGAATCGCAGCGATACCCGGAACTCCCGTCTCCTCAGTTGCAAGATGAGGTCCCGCGCCAGTGCCGCCCTCCATCCCATCGATGTAGATAACATCCGGTCCAGTCTTCGCAGCCATACGCACATCATCATACACGCGCGCCGCGCCAAGCTTCAACTGAATCGGAATCTGCCCATCCGTAGCCTCGCGCACCTCGTCAATCTTAAGCGCAAGGTCGTCAGGACCAAGCCAATCAGGATGGCGCGCAGGCGAACGTTGGTCAATACCCGCAGGCAACGAGCGCATCTCTGCTATTTGGTCCGTAACCTTCTGCCCCATAAGATGACCACCCAAACCAACCTTGCATCCCTGTCCAATAAAAAACTCGCACGCATCCGCAAGGCGCAAATGATGCGGGTTAAATCCATAACGTGATTGTATACACTGGTAAAACCATTTCGACGAATAGCGTCGCTCGTCCGGTATCATACCACCCTCGCCAGAACAGGTCGCCGTACCAGCCATAGTAGCACCGCGCGCTAACGCCATCTTCGATTCGATAGACAAAGCACCAAAACTCATCCCCGTGATATAAACCGGTATATCCAACTCTAGCGGGCGTTGCGCACGCGGACCCAATACCGTGCGCGTCAAGCACTTCTCTCGATAGCCCTCAATTACAAACCTCGTCAGAGTGCCAGGCAAAAATGTAAGATCATCCCAAGTCGGTATCTTCTTAAAAAGCGAGAAACCTCGCATACGATAGCGTCCAAGTTCAGACTTAATATGAATGTCGTCAATCACCTCAGGCGGAAACATGAAACTCTGCCCAAGATGATGCTGATTGCGCTTACTGCCTTTTGCTAATCCGTTACCTACTTTCTTCATGCTCATTAAATAAACTCCAAATACTTCTGTGCTACATCTACATTCTAGAGAACAAGTTTCTTTTCAGAAGGCTCTAGGTTGTCGTAGTTCCATAATTGCTTACCCGAAACAACCTTGCGCCAGCGCTTCGGCAAAGCTATGTCATACAATTTTAATTTACGCTGCAGGAAGCCCTCTTCCAACTCCGTAAGTTCGCCTTCGCTAGCGTCAACGCCGAGACTCGCTATCTCGCCACCGACAAAAATCGTGCCGTCATACATCGAATCACCCAAGTTGGCACCAGCATCGCCACATACAATCATCCTTCCGCGCTGCATCATAAAACCAGACAATATCCCCGTCTTGCCACCAACGATGATCGTACCGCCCTTCATGTCAATACCAGTGCGCGAGCCAACATCGCCCTTACAAACCAAATCGCCACCGCGCAACGCCGCGCCAAAAGTAGAGCCCGCATTCTTCTCAATAACAACCGTCCCTGACATCATGTTCTCGGCGCACGACCAGCCAACTCGACCCTTGATCCTAATGTTAGGTCCATCGATCAGACCGCAACCAAAGTAGCCCAAACTACCCTCTATATAAAGGTTCAGGCGATTCAGTATGCCAACCGCAAGCGAGTGCTTCGCTCCAGGGTTTTGCAGTATAATCGTGCCGTAGCCCTCGCTCATCAAAGAGCGAATCTGTTTGTTAACTTCACGCGCATCCAGCACCGCAGCATCGATCGTCCCGCGCTTGTTATAATCAACCTCGTAAGAATCAGGGTAAGTGAAATTCTCCGCCTCTTCAATTTCAAAAAAAGCCTGACGCTCACGACCACCTAGGCGCTCGTGATGCATTCCCATATCTGCCGAATTATCTCCTAGTGATGCCATACCCTTACCTCCCCCTCGTATGGGTCCGTCGTGTCGATTTCATGCGGAAAAATGCTACGAATCGCAACTTCTTCCGATGCTAACGCGATGAAATTTTCATCTTCGTACAAAACCATCGGCTTCGCTGCCATCGTATCCTTTGCCATACCTAAACTATCGTGCGTCGCAACTAGGTAGGTGAAAACACCATCGAACGCATCGATCGAACTCTCCATCGCATCCTGCAACTTGCCACCTTGCGCTATGCAATCTGCTATATATACCGCAATGAGCTCGCTGTCGCAGTTCGATGTGAAGCGATGACCACTACGCTCTAAAGCACGCCGCGAATTCCAATAGTTCGTAAGCTGCCCGTTGTGGACAACCGCAATGTCTGCAAATGGGTAAGCCCAATAGGGGTGCGCGGAACGAATGTCTACATCCGATTCTGTTGCCATTCGCGTATGCCCAATCGCATGCGTGCCAACAAAACCCGCTAGCGAATACTGCTCGGAGAGTACCTGCGCATCGCCCAAATCCTTTATCAGTTCGAGCGAGTTGCCGATCGAAAGAATCTCAACGCCCTCAATATCCTCAAGGTAGTTCGCAAGGCGGCGCAAGTCTCCATCGTAGCTAAAGGTGTAGCGGTACGCATACTCTCGCACCTTCTCACCTTCAACAGAACTCGCTCCCATCTCCTGCAGGCGCTCGTCGATCATTTTCTTGCGCTCTAAAATCTGCTGCGCGATACGAAAGCCGTGCAAAGTCTCCTCCTGCTCCGCTAACTTTATCCGCATAACATAACTATTAATCTCCGAGCCAGCCTCTATAGCTCCGTATAGGGCGAGCCCCGTCGAATCAGGTCCGCGATGCCTCAACGCCGAAAGCATCGAGGTCATCTGTCCTCCGATCTGGGCTTGCTTGCCCTTATGTATCAATCCTGCTATCCCGCACATACGCTTTCTACCTCTCTGCTTGCTATTCTCTCTAGTGCGCACATATTTATGCTACTACTCAATCCACGCCTTGGCGTGCAAACTATGGTAAGCAGTCCCAATAATTATCGAGATCCCATTCCGTAACAGTTCCCATAAAGCGTTCCCACTCGTCGCGCTTGTAGTGCAAAAAGACCTTTAGCATATCGCCCGGCATCGCAGCGGAGATAACTTTGTCCTCTTCTAACCGATCAAGTGCCTCGCCAAGCGAAAGCGGCAATTTCTTAACCTGCTTACCCTCCTTGATAGCCTCGTAGATGTTGCGACTTTCTGGCTCGCCCGGATCCATCTTATGCGTAAGACCATCGCTAAAGGCTTGTAAAATCGTAGACGCCATGAGGTAGGGGTTAACCATCGAATCGACAGCGCGGTATTCAAAACGCCCTGGCGCCGAAACTCGCAAGCCACAAGTGCGATTCTGGTAGCCCCAATCCGCATAAACCGGTGCCCAGAAGCCCGTGTCCCAAAGACGGCGGTAGGAGTTAACCGTCGAGCAACCAATAGCCGTAAGAGCAGGTAAGTGCTCCACCACACCGCCAATCGCATTCAAGCCAATCGGTCCGGGTTTGTGCGCATCAACGCTTTTATCAGGCATGAAAACATTCTCGCCGCCTTCGTAATAACTAAACGCATCAGACATACCGCTTATCTCACCGCCCATCATGTGATCCTTGCTCTTCTCCTCCCCACCCTTCCATAGCGAAAGGTTATGGTGGCAACCAGAAGCAGAAACTCCCATGAACGGCTTACTCATAAAGCACGCTATCAAATTTTCCTCGCGTGCTACCTGCGCGCATATCTGACGATAGGTAGTCAAGCGGTCTGCCGTACGCAAGGCATCATCGTAGGTATAGTTCAACTCTAGCTGCCCAGGCGCATCCTCGTGGTCGCCTTGAATCATATCCAGCCCCATCGCACGCGCATAGCGAATCACCTTCATAAATACTGGGCGGAGCGATTCGAATTGGTCAATATGGTAACAGAACGGTTTCGAAAAGCCTTCACCAGGCTTGCCATCCTCACGCTTCTTAAGCCACATCATCTCCGGCTCCGCTCCGCTACGCAATTGCAAACCATGTTTATCTTGGAATGATTGGTGAAGGCGGCGCAAGTTACCTCGGCAATCCGATGTTAAATATCCACCAGGATTTTCTTCCTCCTCGCGGTTTCGGAAACAGGTACAATACACGCTCGCAACTCGCTTATCCCACGGCAGTTGCACAAAAGTCTCAGGGTCAGGGATACCAACTAACTCAGATGATTCAGGACCATAGCCAATGTAATTACCTTGGCGGTCGGTGAATAAGTTCGCCGTCGCGCCATATACGAGCTGGAAACCCTTACGCGCCAAGGACTCCCAATGGTCAGCTGGAACACCCTTGCCTACTATGCGCCCCGTTACCGAAACAAACTGGTAGTAAACATATTCTATTTTCAATTCGTTGATTAGCTTCCGCACCGCCTTCACGCGCTCAGCGCGCCCCGCTGCTTCAACATACGCTTCTAGTTCACTCATAACTTTCTCCTTATAAAAATTTTCAAGTGAGGTGGAAATCCATTACAGAGCCAAAATTAACTCCACGGAAAGGGACTATTACTAGTCGGATGCAGATCACCGCTTGCAAAGCGTGAAAAACGGAAGGGTTGTAACAACGCGCTCTCAGTACCAAGCAGTTCCTCGGCAACTAGGTGACCTACTCCAATCATCTTGTAGCCGTGGTTCGAATCCGCGACTATATATACATTGTCACAAAAGCGGTCGAATACCGGGAAACTATCCGGCGTGAAACAACCTACGCCTCCAGATGGCTCGTCCTTGTAAAGAACGCGCTTACCCTCGAAGCGTTTTTGACACGACGCCAACGCAGCGCACCACATTTCGGGAAACTCTTCACGCGCCGTAAACTGCGGCGAAGCAGGACCGTAGGGGTCAACCGCAACATCATCAGCTGCTAAATCTATCTTATACGGCGCAGCTCCGCCCTGAACACCACCGAAATTATGGTCCGGCTTGTAATAGACACCCCATAAACCGCCAGTCTCTATACGCTCGCCGCTCTTTGAGGAGAACAACTCTTGCTGCGAATCGACGTGAAAAACGGGAGGCACGCCTCCCGCATTATCGCTCAAATATTCCGGCTCAACCTGTAAAACACCCTCCTCAAGCTGCCAATAACACCACATCGGCACTTCCGCCATGCCCTTCTCACCATTACGCTGGTCGCGCCGAGGCACTGAAATTTTAGAGGGCAGTTCTAGCATACGCCAAAAATCGCGCACCCAAGGTCCTACAGAAATAACAACCTGCTCGCATTCAATCTCGCCTGCTTCCGTTATAACCGCTTTAACCGCATCACTACCATTGTCACGCCGAAATCCCGTAACATTGCAATGCGTTACTACTTCAACTCCGCCCGCACGCGCCTTCGCAGCCAAGCCCTCCAACGAGGCTTTATTGTATGCAAAACCCCCGCGCTTCTCGTGCAAAACAGAGGTCGTATCCTGCATCTGCCAATCCTCAACGATAGCGCGCATATAACGCTCGCTATCCGACTTGCCTTCGATAAAAACCGATTCGTAGCCAATCGAGCTTTGCTCCTTATGTATTTGCGCAACATCCTCGTGCATGCATTCAGGGCTAATCTGCATATAGCCAACCGAGTGGTAGTTCAACGCCTTAGGATCGCTCTCCCAAACTCCAACGCTATGCGCCATGAGCTCGCGCATGGCTGGTTGAAAGTAGTTGTTACGCACAACACCGCACGCGATACCGCTCGCGCCAGAACCGACATCGCTCTTGTCTATAACAATAATCTTCTTGTTATCTTGCCCACGCGCAGATAAAAGCTCGCTCAAACGCCAACCCAACGACAAAGAGTGAATCCCAGCTCCTATCAATACATAGTCGGCAGACTTCGGCAAACTCGTCATACGCAAAACCTAACGAAAAGCACAGAATCTTCCGCGAGCCTCAATATCTTCATTAAATATCCTCACTCAAACTCTACTCCTTATAAAAGCGACTAATGCATAGTCCCCCTCGCAACAACCCCCTTTGCCACCCTAGCAACCCCTAGCAACTAAATACAAACCGCACTATAAGCATACGCAACAAGCATAGCAAGCATTCTTTAAAGTGCGTATAATAAAATATTCTACCTTGTTTGCATAATTATATCGGCAATAATAAAATAATTGTCTTGCTTGCTAGTATATTTTGTTCTACAAGAGGCAGTCTTGTGATTTTTCTCTCAGAAACTGAAGCAAGGCTGTTAGGTTAGTAGAGAGGATGAAGCTTTGGTCTCACTAAATTCTGGGCAAAACAATGGGCACTCGAGAAAAAGCATTTCACTTGCTGGTTCTCGCTTAGTGCTCTTTTTTTTGTCCATTGCGCTCCCTTGTCTAAAGCAAGGGATATTCCCCGAAAGCCAGCATAACTAATAACAATTTGTAATTTTTAAAAGGAGACTTTTGCAATGGACTCTGACATAGGAGCTCTAACGGTCATCTTCACCGAGTTTTACTACTGGTTGACTATACCGTTAATGTTTTTAATTCATGTAGGCTTTTGTCTATACGAAGTAGGCGCTTCGCGCAAAAAAAACACAGCCCATACCCTGTTGAAAAATGTGATGCTGATACCGCTGGTAACTATTACATTCTACTTCTTCGGCTGGTGGATATACTTCGCCTTCCCCAACGGACCCTTCATATTCCAAGGGAAAGGCTTGGTCGCAGCACCAAACGCCGTTCCGTGGAGCGAATTGATGGGAGGACACTTAGGAGGACCTCCAGTGGGAGGCAGCATGACGACCGCCGAGGATAACGCTTTTTGGGCTAGAATCAATGGCGTCTTCTTCGCAGCATTCCTGCTATTCGCATGGACTGCCGCTTCCATCGTATCCGGTTCGCTGATCGAAAGAGTGCGTAGCCAAGCATTTTGGATACTCGCCATAATGATCGGGTCGGTAACCTGGATAATAGACGCCGCTTGGGGATGGCATTGGGACGGCTGGATGGTCAAATTGCTCGGATACCACGATGCTTACGCATCGGGCGTCATCCACGCAATCGCAGGCGGAACCGCACTAGGTGCATTGGTGCATTTGGGTCCAAGACTAGGCAAATTCCGCAAAGACGGAACGCCAAGAGACATTCCGCTACAACATCCATGGCTAGTAGCAATAGGGTTATTCCTGATCTATACCGGATTCTGGGGATTCTATGTCGCTTGCAATGTTCCGATAATCGACGCCGCGTCAATCGGAGCGGAGGGAAGCATGTTTACTGCAACAAACATCTACCTAACGCCAACAACCTTGTCCGCGATAACATTCAACTTCTTGCTTTCTCTATCCGGAGGATTGCTGGTCGGTTATGTTGTCTCGCGCGGGGATGCATTCTGGACTTTCTCAGGCGGCTTGGCAGGAGTCATTACAGCATCAGCTGGAAATGACCTATACCATCCTCTACAAGCACTATTCATTGGAGCAGTCGGTACTTACATCGCATACAAACTGCATCATTGGGTCGAGAAAAAATTCCATATAGACGACGCCGTAGGCGCAGTCGCAGTTCACGGCTACGCCGGAATAGTCGGCTTAATCGCTGCTGGTTTCGTCTTGTGGGGATATCCATCATCAGCATTCGAAGGATACGCTGCCATAACTCCGTGGGGACAAACCATCGGGGCGGTAATCATGTTCTTCGGGCTAGGATTCTTGCCCGCTTGGATCGTTTGTGGAATACTCAAAGCATGTGGTGTGTTGCGTATTCCTGCAAGGGTCGAACTCGCTGGACTCGATTTCTCTAACAGCCTGACTATTGCCGAAATAAACAAAGAGTTGAAAAACTCCGATTTGGCAGATGCTAAAAAATAATTACTCTGAACTACAATCCTAAAAGGAGACAAAAATGGTAGACGCAACTATAACCAGCTGGGCGGTCGACCTCGCGCAGATCGGTGTTATTTATCCATGGGTCGGTAGCGAGTGCACTCTTTACCTAATCGGAATCGCCGCTTGGCTCGGATTCCATGTATGGCAAATACGATTCGAAAATCGTACGCTGAAGATGGAAGACCAGAAACTAGCAAAAGGAGACACTCTGAAGAAGTGCATCGAAGCCAATAATTAATGGCCTCATGCACCTCGTGTGAGGTGCGAGGGATGGATGTCGTAAAGGCATCCATCCCTCTATTTTTTTGTTTTATATAATGCGCCATAATAAATTGCTCTATACACCTGAACTCTCGCCATCTAGTGCTAGTGCTTAACAACTTATGCCCATTTCCCTAATCAAATACGCGCTAGGTTTCGGCGAGCGCAGTCCGCACTTCCCGCGAGCTCTACAAAGTCCGCTCGCAACAAAAAAGCACTATGACGTCGTAATAATCGGCGCAGGCGGACACGGGCTTGCCTGTGCATACTACCTTGCCAAAAACTACGCGAAGTCGCACGGCGTGAAAAAAATCGCCGTCATCGATAAAGCCTACTTGGGCGGCGGCAATACCGCCAGAAACACTACCATCATCCGCGCAAACTACCTGACTGAAGAAGGCACCGCATTCTACAAAGAATCACAAAAACTGTTCGCACAGCTCTCTGCAGAGCTAAACATGAACATGATGTACTCGCCACGCGGACACCTAACACTCGCCCATACCGACGCTGCAATGCGTACCGCACGCTGGCGTGCCGAGGTCAATAAGCATCTAGGCGTGGATTCAGCTGCCATCGAGCAGAGCGAACTAGCGCGGATATGCCCACAACTAAACCTGTCCGAAGAAACACGCTACCCCATACTCGGTGCGCTATACCATCCGCCCGGCGCAATCGCCCGCCACGACGCAGTCGCTTGGGGATACGCTCGTGCAGCACATCGCATGGGAGTAGAAATTCATCAAAATACCGAAGCCAAAAATATCCTCGTCAAAAATAATCGCGCACAGGCTGTCGTAACTACTCGCGGCACTTTACGCGCGAATAAAATCGTGCAAGCCGTCGCTGGCTATTCTAGCCTACTCGCTAGCAAGGTCGGGCTACGCTTGCCGATCCGCACCGTGCCCCTGCAAGCTTGCGTCTCGCAACCACTGCAGCCGTTCCTAGATAAAATCGTAGTTTCAGGCTCGCTACATGTCTACATCTCGCAGAGCGCGCGCGGCGAGTTCGTAATGGGCGGGGCTACCGACCCATACGAACTATACAATACACGCTCGTCGCTTGAGTTCAAAGAGCAACTAATGATGCATATCTTAGAATTATTTCCGCAACTGAGCGAAGTGAATCTCTTGCGGCAATGGGCTGGCTTGGCCGACCTAACACCAGACTTCTCTCCAGTGATGGGGAAAACCGAACTGAAAAACTTCTACATCGATGCAGGGTGGGGAACTTGGGGCTTCAAGGCTACTCCCGTATGCGGAAAACGCATGGCCGAATGCGTCGCAACCGACCGCACACCAAAATTACTAGAGCCATTCGCACTTCAACGATTCGAAAACTTCAAACTAGTCGGCGAAAAGGGAGCCGCTTCCGTAGGACATTGATGAAAAAATAGATAGGCTATAACTATGAAAACTATAAATGCCCCTTTGCACGGAACTCGCAACATCTCAGAGTTTGTATGCAAAGGACCGATAGAAAAAATGCCTCGCATGCAGGTAGGCGCGAGTAGTGCAGCGAGGCTCGCTTCGCAAAAGGCTTGGGCACAATATCTCTTCTTGAGCGAAAATAAGGCAGGAATCGTAGACGAGTGGTGGCTACATACGCCAAGCGGATTGTGGTTCGTAGCTAGGCGCGATACTCGCACAGAAGAAATTTTGCAGACTTGGCTACCGCAAGACTACGAAAAACAACAGGCTAACACCAAAAAACAAGCGAGCAAGTCGTGAAAAGAGTCCCCGCTAAACTAGGGCATCCGCTAGCTACGCAAAAATGCGGATTGTGGATAGATCGCAACAAGCCTGTACAATTCAGTTTCCAAGGTAGAACACTGTACGGTTTCAAGGGTGATAGTTTGGCTAGTGCGCTCGCCGCGAATAACATTCAAACCATCTCTCGCTCGCTGAAGTATCGCCGCAAGCGCGGCATCTTCTCCATGGCGGGTGCAGAAGCGAATACGCTCGTCAACGCAGACGGTATCGCAAATTGCTTTGCTGAACGAGTGCCTCTAAAGCAAGGCTTAAATGCGCACGCACAACAAATACTACGAGCAAACCCACTCGCTTGGCTCAACTACTGCTCTGCACTCTTCCCAGCAGGATTCTACTACCGTGCATTCTTCAGACCGCAAGGCGTATGGCCATGGTGGGAAAAAATGTTCCGCCGTATAGCAGGACTCGGCAAGGTCGAAAAGCATGCCGAACGCTACTACGATAAGGCATACGCATTTTGCGATGTCGCCGTAATCGGTGGAGGGTTGGCAGGTATTACCGCCGCTAGAGAATGCGCTCGCTTAGGGCTCGAAACCATTCTCATCGAACGCGAAGCGCATCTCGGTGCTGATGAATGCCAAGAAAAAATAGCCCCAGAAAATGTTAGTAAAGCATTACCCGCAAATCTAAAGGTAATGACAAGCGCCCAAGCAACAGGAATCTTCTCAGACATCTTCATCGCCGTAGCTCAGCAGAACAACGAAGGGCAGCGCCTGTATAAAATTCGCGCTCGGCGTTGCATCGTCGCAAACGGCTCGCACGAACTGCCCGCCGTCTTTCCCAACAACGACCTACCTGCTATCATGCTCGCATCTGCTGCTAAAAAACTTCTACGCCTATACGGCGTGCTGGCAGGGGAGCGTCCCGTAATCTTCACCGCAAACCAGCACGGTTATCAACTAGCAGAGGGTTTATTAGCCGCAGGTAGCAAGCCCATCGTGCTAGACGCGCGTAAGAAGCAAGACGCAGTCGCTAAAGATCAATCAGTAATTAATAGCCTTGCTTCGGACATTCCTTGTTTTTACAACGCACGCATACACGAGGCACTCGGACACAAATCCGTACGCGCTGTACGCGTTTGGATCGACGACGAGCTACGCTTGTTTCCTTGCGATTGCTTGTGCCTAGCCGTCGGCTTCACCCCCGCAGCCGAATTATTAGTGCAGGCAGGAGCGCGTGTAAACTACGATACAAAAAGCGCATGCATGCGAATCGAAGCACTTAGCCAAGGAATAGATGCAACAGGTTCACTCGCAGGTTTCTTCGATCGAAAAAAAGTCATCGCCGATGCAATGCGTGCAGCTAACGATGCCGCCATAGATATAAAGGGCACCTCGCGTACAGGCACTAAAACTAGTAACACACCCGAGCAACGCGACGACACGATGCAAAATATCGCATTTCCCTTTTATCCGCAACCGCAGGATATCACACGCTTACAACATAAAAAATCTTCGGTAGTGCAAAGTGTATGCGATAAACTGAGTAATAATAAAGCCCTGCGCCGTAAAGCATTCGTAGACTTCGACGAGGACCTACAAGTATCTGACTTTTCAGAATCCTTACGCGACGGCTACCAAGATATGCAACTCGTAAAACGCTACACAACGCTGGGCATGGGCGTAAGTCAAGGGCGCCACTCTAATATTAACGGATTGCGCCTCGTCGCAGCTCTTAGCGGCGAGCAACACAAAAAACTCGGGCTATCGACAACAAGACCTCCCGCCGCGCCCGAAAGCTTCGCGCTACTCGCAGGACGCAGCTTCGAACCCGTACGACTAACCCCAATGCATAGTCGACATCTAAACGCTAACGGAAAAATGATGGTCGCAGGCACATGGTTACGACCCGCATATTACTCACATAATTACTCGGAACAGAAAAAAAACAAGATAGGCAAGGTAGAAAGCAAGGAAAACATAATCGCAAACGAAGCTCTCGCCGTGCGCAACGCAGTCGGCATCATCGATGTGACAACACTTGGCGGAATCGACATCTATGGAGCGCAAACCGCTGAATTCGTAGAGCGACTATACAGCTGGTCATATCAAAAACAAGCAGTCGGACGGGCTAGGTATCTGTTGATGACAGACGAAAGCGGAGTCATCGTCGATGATGGAGTCTGTTGCCGATTCTCCCAAGAACACATGTACTTGACTACAACAACCGGCGGTAGCGACGCCGTATATCGCGAAATGCTGTTTTGGAAAGCGCAATGGAACATGGAGGTCGAAATCATAAACTCTACCGCCGCATACGCCGCAGTGAACGTCGCAGGACCACTCAGCCGAAAATTACTGGAAGGCTTGTGCGAGGGGGTAGACCTTAGCGCACAAGCTTTTCCTTATATGGGTGTCAGGCAAGGTAAGGTCGCAAAGTGCAATGCTCGCCTATTGCGCGTAGGATTCGTCGGCGAACTCGGATACGAAATACATGTGCCATTTGCCGAAGGTCAAGCTTTATGGGACGCCTTGCTAGCGCACGGGGCAAAATGGAATTTAAAACCTTTCGGCGTCGAGGCACAAAGACTACTACGCTTGGAAAAAGGGCATATAATCATTGGGCAGGATACCGACGGGCTAACCATTCCACAAGAGGCAGGGATGGCATGGGCGGTAGCGCAAAAAAAACCATTCTTCATCGGCAAGCGAGCAATCGAAATTCAAGTCGCTAACGGCACCAAACGGCGGCTAGTCGGTTTCGTGCTAACAAAAGTGGACCTCGCGCATATGCCAAAAGAGTGCAATCTCGTCATGCATAAAGGCGAAATAGATGGTAGAGTAACATCGATCGCATACTCACCAACACTAAAGCAAACCATCGGTTTAGCCTTCATAGAGAAAAGCCAGAACAGCTTGGAGATTAAACTGGATAGTGGGCGCCATGTGCATGGTAGAATCGTTGCCTTGCCATTCTACGATGCCGAAGGCGCAAGACAATTACTGTAGACAATTATTGTAGGCAATTTTTATAAACAGCTACTAATGATCATGACTACCCATAGCAAAAATATTCGCCGTAGCATGCTCGCAGTTCGTATGCACGAACTCGAAGGCAAACAACGAGTAGAGTTCAAACCATACGGCATAAGCAGCGCACTACCAATCTTCAAGAAAAAGCGCAATCTCAAGGACCTCGCCATCGGCTTGTGCGACCTATCGCCATTAACACGCCTAGGCTTGAAAGGAAAAGACCTGTTACCAACATTGACGCAGGCAGGAATAATAATTCCAAAAACCGTCAATAGCTCCACCGAGCAAAAAAACGGCTCGCTATGCTTGCGTCTCGCTGTGGGTGAGGTGTTACTGTTAAGCGCTCTGAATAGTAACGCTAAACAAGACTTCAAAAGTCTACACCAAACACTTAACGCAAGTAAGACAAGTAAGGCACGCAAGTGTTGGACAGCACCATATCAAGATAGTCTCTGTTGGCTCGCGCTTGTAGGCGAGGAAGTTCCGACGATGCTCGCAAAGCTATGCGCCGTGGACCTGCGCACTAGAGTATTCGCGATCAACGCAGTAGCGCAGACTTCACTCGCCCGCCTGAGCGCGATAATAGTGCGCGCTCCGCACAAACGCGTAAGCAATTCTAGCCTATTCTACATATTGTGCGATAACGCATCATCTCTATACTTATGGGACTGCATCTGCGATGCGATGGGCGAGTTTCAAGGCAAGATCGTCAGCAGAGACGAATTACTAACTCTAGTCTAGAAGACGCTAGCTAGTAGGAACTAGGCGAATCGAGTTCGTTGCTACTATGCTTTTCGTCTCCGACAAGCGCGGGCGAGAATACGCACACCATGCGTAGAGCACTATGCGCATAGACACTATGGCGGTCGTGTTTGTCTAACGCAAAGAGCACACCCGCTTCGAGCTTATGCTGTTCGCCCGTCTCCTCGTTAGTCAAATCACCATTCCCAGAAAGCAGATAGCAAGCCTCTAGATGCTTGTCATACTGTAAAGTTACACGAGTGCCGGCGTCAACGGTCGTGTCCGTTAGAGAAAAGCCCATATTGTCTTGTTGTAGCAGAAAACGACGGCTACGCCCGCTACCCCACGCAACATCACGCAAAGTACCTGTAATCTTTTCCAGCGAAGTTACAATCACAAGCCCCTAGCCCCCCAAGCTACCTTAGTTCGGTTTGGCTTGTGTCCAACTTTCCCCCGCAAAATCACTACCTGCTCTAAATTCTAAGTGGAAGTACTAAGCGATGTATCGACAACAAATGTTGTAAAGCTCGCTCCATCATCTGTAGACTGTTGGATCGTGTAAGCCGCAGCCCTGCCCGCAACAAAGTAATCCTCAATCGTAAAGGAATCAATGTCCCTGCGAGTACCAGAACTAATAATCAAGTCATCACCATCTCTAGATTGATCGACTTCATCATTATAACTATGGAAGTTCACCGCGCCACCATCATCGACAATCGTGTCTCTGCCACCATTGCCCCTGCCACCTATAATATTGTAGGTATCGGCATCAGCTCCGCCTACCAGCCTGTCATCACCATCACCACCATCGAGGGTATCAGTACCAGTACCACCGCTAAGCACATCATTGCCCGCGCCACCGCTAAGCACATCGTTGCCAGAACGACCTTCGAGTGTATTTGCCACACCGTTGCCAGTGAGGACATCGGCTGCTCCCGAGCCAATGATGTTCTCGATGCCCAAAAGCCTGTCGCCCTCAGCATCGCCTCCTGCACCATAGCCATACTTCGTACGACCAACCTGGAAAACTCCGTTAAGATCAACCGTAACTCCTTCACTGGAGCTCGCATACCTTACCGTGTCGATACCGCGATCACCATTGATAATGTCGGCTCCCGCGCCACCAGTAATAACATTGTTAACAGATGAGCCACGAAGATTATCCGAAAAGGCACTGCCGATGATGTTCTCGATGCTAGTGAGAATATCGCCCTGCGAAGCAACCGAGCCAAACTGCGCCCGCCCGCCAAGTGCCAAGTTAACTACAACCGCACTACTAGCTCCAGAGTAATCAACCGTATCAATACCATCGCCTCCATCAGCCCTATTCGCTAGGTCATCGCTGATAAATCTGTCGTCTTGATCCGTGCCTATCGCGCGCTCGAAGCCACGATGCGTAGCGGCTCCAAAAGAATTTATACTCGAAAAGCCAAAGGTAACACCACTGCCAGCATCCGAAAAATCAATTGTATCGTAGCCATCACCACCCAAAACAGAAAAAGTGGCTGGGGAAGTAACTGTAACCGTTTGGCCGTCCCTAGTTAGAATAGGTCCACGATCATTATAAGCATATCCACCAACATACAATATGTCGTCGCCAGCTCCAAGATTGCCGCCAATGCCATTCGCGTTCGTATAACCACCCGCCTCATCGCCGATAGTTACGAGGTCTGCTTCAGCAGTGCCAGTAAGCACCGCTTTCGCGCCTGTAGTCGTTAGACCAGAAATATCAACCAACTCGATATTCGAGAGCTTAGTCACCGAACCACCAATCGCCACAGTAGCAGCCGCAAGATCGATAGTAAGACCAGTAGTACTGCTGCCTGTAAGGGCGAAGGTATCGCGACCTCCATTTCCATCGATGGAATAGGCAGAAACAACATTGCCTGCCGTCAAGGTGAAGAAGTCGTCCCTGCTCGTGCCAATGAAATTCTCAACATTTTTAACCTTGTCGCCCTCAGCATCGCCGCCAGCACCGGTGAAAGTAGCCTCAGCAGTATTGAGGGCATTGAGCACTAGTGCAATCCCCGAGCGCAAGCGCGGTGCATCATAGCTAACCGTATCGATACCAGCACCGCCATCAATCGTGTCGCTACCAGCTCCGCCAATCAGCATGTCGTTGCCATCACCGCCTTGGAGGGTGTCGTCACCCGCCCCGCCATTCAGTGTATCCCAGCCATATCCGCCACTAAGGAGGGTGTCATCGCCAATTCCGCCAATCAGCGTATCGGCGCCACCACCACCATAAAGGGTATCCTTACCAGTTCCGCCATCGAGAACATCGTTACCATCACCGCCGTTCAAGGTATCATCGCCACCAAGCCCTACGAGGTTGTCGCTACCCGCCTCACCTCGTAGCGTTTCGCCATTATTACTACCTCTAAGATCATCGCTAAAGAAATCTCCCTCGAGTAATGTCTCACCCCTAGCAATCGTTACCGTATTAGTAACTACAACAGCTGCTATATCAGTGCCTTTAACTTCATAATTCGTGCCATCGTTGCCTTTAAGTATGAATTCAAAGTTTCTAGCAGACCTTGTTGAAAAACCTTCAACTCTAATGCTCGTGAATGTGGTTGAAGTTGTAGATGGCGAGGTGCTGGTGTCTTCCACTACCGTTGCCACCTTGAGCGTCAACCCTTCTGCATCAATGTCTATTTCGGTATCAGCGACACCATTAACTCCACGAGCTCCTACTCGCAATAACCCTAAGTAATCTACTAGGAGTGCCTTGTCAAATTCACCACCAGTTCTGAGATCAATGATGTTGCCATCGGCGCCCGTAATAGTGACGCCCGTAAGGTCGATCACTCCGCCAGTATCACGAATGGTATCGGTGCTACCTTGCGTGATAATGTAGGTGTCGCTACCAGCGCCGCCAATCAAAGTATTACTACCTGCGCCACCATCAATCTCATCGTTGCCAGCGCCACCATCTATTATGTCTCCGTCGCCCCCCCCCCTGATAATATCATTACCATCGCCACCTTCAATGGTATCCACCCCTGCGCCACCATAGATAGTATCATGGTCGCGACCGCCATAGATCTCATCATCACCATCTCCGCCATTGATGGTGTCGTCATTCCTATCGCCATAAATTATATCATTGCCAGTACCACCAGTGATAATATCATTACCATCGCCACCGCGGATATTATCGATATCATCGCCACCATAGATGGTATCGATGCCAGCTCCGCCTTCGATGCTGTCTTCGCCAGTTCCACCATAGATGGTATCATCACC
>JABAAW010000011.1:281-36947 GCA_014238535.1 Alphaproteobacteria bacterium | reverse complement strand
GCACGAGAAACTACAACGCAAGAATCTACAATCCAAGAGTCGATGCCCGAAGAATCAATCACCCAAGAGTCGATGCCTGAAGAGTCGATGCCTGAAGAGTCGATGCCTCGAGAATCAGCGCCTCAAGAGTCTACATCTTAAGAGGTTACGCGCAGAAGCCCTATCCGTAAGGGATAACTCAAGTGACAACCTGCCCTGTGCAACCTATCGCGAACTGAAATGCCAAAACGAAGAAAAGACGCCAGAGATAAAACCAAGGTTAAATCCAAGCCAAACGAGCGAGCAGAGGCAAATATTCTAGCATGGCTCGTTTGCGCTTTTGCTTGCGGGATTCTACTACAGCTAGCGTGCGGCGATAAACTCGTCTTGCTTACAGGCTGGCTTGTAAACTACACGAAAGCGAGCAGTCCATTTGCGAATCCGTTGCTAGGTTTGATGGTCTTAGCGTCGTTGCTAGCTGTTTCTCTGATGCTTTTGCTCGCTCGAAAATCACTGAGAGTCTCGCCAGCAGTCTATCTTTGCTGCCTATGCTTGCTACTAGGCTTTGCCCGCATGGAGATGCGTGCGCAGAACTTCGGCGCGAGCATGCTGCTTGAGAATATTGAAGAAGTCGTGCTAGAGGGGCGCGTGCGCCAAGTTTCAGGCGCTGCGTCTGGCGGCAAGCGCGGAGTGCGCGTTCTTCTCGATAAGGTCGAGTTCGTCTCCGAGTTAGCTTCTGATAGTGCCCCGCAGGTTACTCCACAAAGCGTTTCCTTGCGCTATTGGGGTGGCGCAGCACCGCGGCTACATGCACGCATTCGTATAACCGCTCGTTTGCTTGCGCCGTCGCGCGCGCTACTACCTTCTGGTTTCGACTTCCGCCGTTATGCGCGCTTCAAGGGGATAGACGCATACGGCTCTGCTACAGATGCTTACGAGTATGCCCCTGACCGGGAAGACAATGCAAAGGAGGAAAGTATAGACGGACGTTCGCTACCACGATTTTTTGAAACTGGCTTTTTTCTCACGCGCCTACGAGCCAACATCGGCGAGCGCATCGATAAGAGCATGGGATCAGAAGCTGCGATTGCTCGCGCTCTATTGATAGGTGATCGCGAAGGCATCACGCGAGCGGAGCTAGATAGGATTCGTGTAGCGGGGCTAGCACACATACTCGCAATCTCTGGCTTGCATCTAGGGCTTTTTGCATTCGGCATATTTGCCTTAGTGCGCCGCATAAGCACATTATCTCCCCACGCTTGCCAAAGGCTACCTATCAAAAAGATAGCGGCGACGATAGCCCTCATCGCTGCCTTCTGCTACATGCTGCTCGCAAACGCAAGCGTACCGACGCAACGCGCTTTCATCATGAGCGGATTAGTTCTGTGCGCGGTGCTATGCGATAGGTCGGCTATATCGCTACGCGTAGTAGCTCTCGCGGCACTGCTAGTCTTGGTTATTAGACCAGAAAGCATCACGCACGCTGGATTTCACATGTCCTTCGCCGCGGCTGCGAGTTTGGTAGCCGTCTATGACCTATTCGCGAGAAGAAGGAGGGACAGGATGGGAGGGCGTACCTTCAAACAAAACACTACTCTAGATGCACCTCTTGATCTTATCGTTAATTTTATAACTAACTTGGGAGCGATTTTTAGCACCATTTTTCGCATCTGCGCTGGTATCACTACCAGTGCCGCGGCGGTCGTTTTAGCTGCTGCCTCCTCGCGTGAATCAGCAAAACTTACGCCTTCCAAGCCTATGTCATTCATGCCTATGCGCATTCCTATAATCGCACCTATAGCCCGCGTTTTTCGCATGCTAGTTAGCACGATATCAAGCCCCATGACCCTAACCGCAATTCGCGTTCTAGTTCGCGCGATAGCCATGCTCATTGCGACTACGATAATCGCGAGCCTAGCGACAGCCCCCTTCGTCATATACCACTTCGGGCGCATTGCGCAGTATGGCTTGTTGTCGAACCTGCTAGTCATCCCATTGCTTGGGCTAGTCGTGCTACCACTCGGTGCGCTTGGTTTGTTGCTGATGCCTTTATCTCTCGAGGGTTTTGCTCTGAAGGCGATGGGGTGGGGTATTGCGGGCATAAGAATCGTAGCCGACAAGGTCGCCGCTCTACCGAACGCGGCGTTGCTGGTCGAACAGCCACCGACTTCGTTTTTATTTCTATTTGCTTCGGGATTGTTCTTCGTTATTTTTTTCATGCGCCATAAAATTTTTTCATACCTCGGCTGCGGATTATGCGCTTGTGCTTTTTTTATCGCTTATACGCAACCCTCGCCGTTGGCGTTGTTGGGCGGCGAGTCGCAAAGCTTGTGGCTACGCGACTATGCTGGCGAGTACTGGCGTTTCGGTGGCTGGCAGGGGGCATTCGAGTATCACGAGTGGACGCGCTATGTTGCTAACGCCAAGAAAATCTCAACCTATAGGAAGTCGAGAGGAGAGAAGGAGATGTTTATCGACAGCGGTGAGGGCTTGGTTAGTTGCAATAGCAATAGTCGTGGCAGTTATTCTTGCCGTATGGTTGCAAGGGAAGGCGTCCTACAAATTGTAGCGCACGAGCCTAGTAAGAGCATGCGCGTCAGTTTCGTTTGCGATAGGGATAATAAAGATTTGTATAGAAAAAATTGGAACTGGCTTCCATCCAAGCGACCGCCGCCGCCCAACCCACACCGAGTGCTTATGAACGCCTGCCGCTCCTTTTCCTACGATGAACAACAGCTAGCCGATGCGCACGCGCTTGTAATCTATCCCAGTTCGCTTGGCTTACGCGCGCTAGGAGCAAGAAGGTAGCGGGCAAGGAGTAGCGTCTTCTTATAAATTTAACATAAGTAATGAATGCAGTAATCGTTTTTCTATACTATGGTTGTTAGCATGACTACTGCGCTCGCCTCACACAACAATTGGTTTACGCCTGAGAACCGCATTCGCTTGCTCGCCTTTGCGATGCCGTTTTCGTTTTACGGCTGGATGGCGTTGCTGAATAACTTTGCAATCGAAGTAGTCGACTTCAGCGGACGCGAGATAGGGATACTGCAAACGCTACGAGAAGCCCCGGGCTTTTTGTCTTTCACCGCAATTTTTCTGCTATTGTTTATACGCGAATCTAGGCTAGCGGTGATGTCGATCATCTTGCTGGCGGTGATGGTTGGAGTTACTGGTTTCTTCCCGAGTGTAATCGGATTATATACGACGACCGTATTGATGAGTATCGGCTTCCACTACTTCGAAGCCATGCAGTTAGCGACTATATGGAGTAGTTTTAAAGGCAGCCAATCGGCGCGCAAGCTTGGTCGGCAGATCGGCGCGAAGTCTCTAGGCGCAGTCTGCGTCCTGAGTTTGCTGTGGCTTGCAAGCGAGCATCTGCGCCTGGATTACAAGTATCTATACATCATGTGCGCGAGCGTCACCTTGTTGATAGCTATTTTTGTGCTATACAACTTCCCCGAAGTTGATGCAACAGTCAAGCAAAACAAGAAGCCAATTCTGCGAAAGCGTTACTGGCTATACTATGCCCTTACATTGATGAGTGGAGCGCGTAGACAAATTTTTGTTGTTTTTGCGGGCTTTCTGATGGTCGAGAGGTTTGGCTATCGCGTGCCTGATGTAGCCTTGCTGTTTTTAGTAAACAATCTATTGCAGATATGGTTTGCACCTTACGCGGGCAGACTTATCGAACGCTGGGGCGAGCGCAACGCGCTCATCCTAGAGTATGGAGGTTTGATTTTTGTCTTTTTGGGCTATGTAATGGTTGAAAGTTCTCGTGTCGCTGGAGCGTTGTATTTGCTCGATCATATTTTTTTCTCACTAACGATTGCTATGAACAGCTACTTCCACCGCATTGCTCGCCCTAGCGATGTATCTGCCTCTGCGGCGGTTGGCTTTTCGATCAACCATATAGCTGCGATAGTGCTACCGGCTACTCTCGGTTTCGTATGGTTAGTCTCGCCGGACATCGTTTTCATGTTCGGTGCGATGCTGGCGTTCATATCTCTGCTGCTATCGTTTTTGATACCGAAGAATCCTCAACAGGGATGCGAGACTCTCTTTAGTAAGTTTCGGCTCAAGACCCTAGTGAAGAGCTAGCGCGCACACGAATGATGATCGACTTCGTTGCACTCGCGCTATACTGCGCGCTTATGGGCGGTACACCTGGACCGAACAATGTGATGCTAACCGCCTCTAGCGTGCACTACGGCTTCGCGCGGACGATTCCGCACATGCTTGGCATCGCTGCAGGGCATGTGCTGCAGGTATTGATAACCTGCTTAAGTTTAGGCGAGGTGTTTCTGCGCTACCCCGCAACGCAAACAACACTGAGGATAGTAGGCTTCCTCTACCTGATGTACCTATCGTACCGCATACTCGGCTCAAAGGTCGCAGGAGCTAGGAAAGGCAGCGGACGCCCATTGTACTTTTTGGAAGCGGTGATGTTTCAGTTTGTCAACCCCAAGGCTTGGGTATTCGTTACGACGGTCGCCGCGCTGTTTCTTCCACAAGATACAGGAGCACTACTGCTATCAGCATCGATAATTGCGATAACGGCCGGTATAGTCGTTATCCCATGCATAGCGGTATGGGCGGGCTTCGGACAAGCATTACGACGCTTTCTCGAAAGACCTTTAGCCATGAAGATTTTCAACATCACGATAGCCGCAGCCCTCGTTGCGACTGCGTTCTACATGCTGATCTCTAGTTCAGTGTTCTAGAGGATAAAGCGCGAGAGGTCGTTGTCTTCGAGCAGGGGGCGTAATTTTTCTTCTAACATCTCGGATGTGATGTCGACTTTTTTCTCGCGCATGTCGGTTGCGCGGAAGCTGATATCTTCGAGCAGTTTTTCCATGACCGTATGCAGCCTACGCGCGCCGATATTCTCGACGGTGTCGTTCATCTGCACGGCTAGGTCTGCGATGGAGCCGATGGTTTTGCTAGAGAACTTCACCGTGACGCCTTCGGTTTCAAGCAATGCTATGTATTGCTTGACGAGGCTACTTTCAGGCTCGATGAGTATTCGAATGAAGTCGTCGCGCGAGAGCGCATTGAGTGCTACTCGAATAGGCAGTCGCCCCTGCAGTTCTGGTAGCAGGTCGGATGGCTTTGCGGCGTGGAATGCGCCTGAGGCGATGAATAGTATGTAGTCTGTTTTGACGGGACCGTACTTGGTCGAAACTGTCGTACCTTCGATCAATGGTAGCAGATCACGTTGCACGCCTTCGCGCGAAACATCGCCTCCGCCAGCCCGCACTTCGCTACGCGCGCATATTTTATCCATCTCGTCGATGAATACGATTCCGTTTTGCTCTACTCGTTCGATCGCCTCGCGAGTTATACGGTTGTCGTCGAGCATCCTATTGCTCTCCTCAGCTACCAATATGGGCATAGCCTCCTTGACGGGCATTTTCTGCTTTTGCTGCGGAGCGCTTGTGCCCATCGCCTTGCCTATCATCTCAGAGATGTTTACCGCGCCCATCTGCATCGAGCCATTACCTAAGTTGAATGCGGGGAAGCTTGGCGGAGGTGCGGTTAGTGCAATTTCGACTAATTGATCTTGCAGATCGCCTGCCCTTAACTTCTCGCGTACCTCCTGCTCTGACCTTCCCTTGCCGAAGCCTGCGCGAATCGCCTCGACTAGGCGTTTTTCAGCTGATAGTTCTGATTGCGCCAAGACCGAGCGCCGATGCTCTTCGCGCGTCATGTGCTGCGCTGCCTCTAGCAAATCGCGCACGATCTGCTCGACATCGCGCCCGACATATCCCACTTCGGTAAACTTAGTCGCCTCGACCTTTATGAATGGCGAGTGCGAGAGGCGAGCGAGGCGGCGTGCTATTTCAGTTTTACCACAACCCGTAGGGCCTACCATTAGTATGTTTTTCGGTTGTATCTCCTCGCGCAGGGCTTCGTCTTTTATCTGTTGACGACGCCAGCGATTGCGAAGAGCTATTGCGACTGCACGCTTGGCTTCGTCTTGCCCGACGATATGGCGGTCGAGTTCGGATACGATTTCGCGGGGGGAGAACTGTGTCATGCGCTTTGTGCCTTGTTTTTTCTTGTGGGTTTTTCTTGCTTTTCGTGAAGGCTTTTAGCTACATGCTTTCGATCAGAATTTGATCGTTAGTATAGATGCAAATTCCCGCTGCGATGGCGATCGACTTACGGGCGAGTGTCGCGGCGTCGATTTTGTCGTTTTCTCTGAAGGCACGCGCTGCTGCGAGCGCGAAAGGACCGCCAGAACCGATAGCGAGCAAGCCATCCTCGCTTTCAACGACATCACCGTTGCCTGATATCAGCAGGTCTACTTCCCTGTCGGCTATGGTCATCACCGCCTCTAGTTTTCTGAGGTAGCGGTCTGTGCGCCAATCCTTTGCTAACTCCACCGCGGCGCGCTTTATCTGCTTTGGGTATTGCTCGAGTTTACCTTCGAGGCGTTCGAACAACGCGAGAGCATCTGCGGTGGCACCAGCAAAACCAGCGATTGCCACTCCGCCGCCAATCTTGCGAATTTTCCGCGCGTTGGTTTTCAGGATAGTGTTCCCGTGCGTTATCTGTCCGTCGCCGGCAATTGCGACCTTACCGCCGAAGCGAGCGCAGATGACGGTTGTGCCATGCAATGTAGTAGATGAGGTCATAAATAATTGTACTCCTATAGTTTATATTGTAGAGTATATTTACAAAGTCAAGGATTAGCGCAATACCTTATGTTACGAGGTTTGCTGAATGCATGGCGAATGAGGGACGAGTTGGTCGAAAATATAGTATGGCAACAAACTTAGCAAACTACAGCACGAGCGAAATAAGAAGCTTGGGCTTTGCTGCTTTAGGAAAGAATATTCAAATTGCGCGTAACTGCGCCTTTTACGGCATTGAGCATATAAGCCTTGGCGATAACGTACGCATAGATTCTTGCACGACGATTACGGCGAGCGCCGAACATGGGGTTACGCTTGGCTCTTTCGTGCATATTGGCTGCTTTTGCTATATTAGCGGCGGCGGCGGCGTTGTTTTTGAGGACTATGCGGGTCTCTCTGCTGGCGTGCATTTATTTTCAGCCTCCGATGATTACTCTGGCAAGGCTATGACGAACCCTACCGTTCCCCTCCCCTATACAGCTTCTATCTGCGGCGAGATTCGCCTATGCCGTTTTGCAATCATCGGGGCGAAATCGATCGTACTACCGGGCTGCTGCCTGCACGAGGGAGCGGCATTGGGCGCCTTGTCCTTGGCGAACAAGAACCTACAAGCTTGGACGATCTACGGAGGCTGCCCGGCTAAGCAGTTGAAGGCGCGCGAACGAGCTCCACTTGCATTAAGTAAGAAGCTAGAACAAGACCCTCGATTTAGTAATTTATTCCGCTAGACTATCCTTCAAGAGATGCATCTTGGATGAGTAGACTAAACAGAGCCTTGACAAGCTGCCCGACAATCATTAGAGTCGCATCCTTGTGATGTATAGAAAGGCGATGCGTTGCTAGTCTAGCCTCGCGAGACACAATAGGAAGCATGAGATGACAAAGCGTTTACGCTCGAAGTATAAATCTAACCGAAGGCTAGGGCTTAACCTATGGGGACGCCCGAAGTCGCCGGCAAACAGACGCAGCTACGCCCCAGGTCAGCACGGACAAAGAAGGCGCAAGGTGAGCGACTACGGCACGCAGCTGAACGCGAAGCAAAGGTTGCGCTTCTATTACGGCAACATTTCAGAGAGTCGTTTCCGCAGATATTACCACGAAGCCGCACGTCGTAGCGGCGATACTAGCGAAAATCTGATAGGATTGCTAGAACAACGCTTAGACAGCGTTATCTATCGGGCTAAGTTCGTCCCGACGGTATTCGCAGCACGCCAGTTTATAAGCCATGGGCATGTCCAAGTCAGCGACAGGCGTGTTACGATCTCCTCCTATGTACTATCGATCGATGAGGTCGTGAAGGTTAAGGCAAAGAGTGCCGAACTCGCAGTTGTCTTGGAGGCGGTCGAACTAGCCGAGCGAGAAGTACCAGATTACTTGACTGTAGACCATAAGAAGATGACCGCGCAACTCGTGCGCATACCTAAGTTGGACGAAGTGCCATACCCCGTCAAGATGGAGCCTAACCTAGTAATCGAGTATTACAGCCGCTAAACTGAGGGGGATGAGGAGCCACTCGAAACAGCGTCAACCTCACACCAGACAGCAGGTGGAGAGAGCAGTGAGCAAATCTTTCATATGCTGATTTTGATTAGGCACATGTTTTTTTCAACCCTCTTAGCTGTCGCTTTTTTACCTATAACCTTGCGGCTTCTGCTGAGCTTTGCGCTGATTGCGGTTCTGGGCGTGCAACCGAGTAAGGCGCAGTCAGCCTTCTCGCAGCATACGCGCCTTACTATAAGCGGTGGCTATAGTTTAGGTAAGCACGCATACGCTTTTTACAACCCCTTCTACCGCACCGACGATACCTCGAGATTGGCTTACGAAAGCAATAGGGGCGCGGCAGAAATTAGCCTTGAATGGAGTGGCTTCTGGCTATTGAACGACAGAAGGGGCATATACATAAGTACGGCACCAGCGTTTGCGGGAGGAATTGGCAAGGGGGAGTTAGTCGACCAAGACTTCTGCGCAAACGGAGTAGAACTGAGTCTAGCGAACGCAAGTTGGACCTGCCCGCAACAAACTAGCCTGTGGAGCGAAAGCCATAGCCCTACAGAAAATTGGTTTATAAGCACGGTCTTGAATGGCACTTTAGGATTTTTCTTATCTAACCCGAAAAACCAAGCGAGGTATTTAGGTATGGGAGCGACCTTTGGCTACGCATACCATAGCGAAAACGACAAGGCTCGAGGCTTAGCATACAGCGTCTACTTACCGCAAAACATACGCAACAGCTCGCCGATACTCGAGTATGCTAACTTAACCTCGATTGGCAACGAGGTCGCCTGGCACTACCCCCTCGTAGGCATAGAGATTTGGAGCGAGCTACAGCCCCCTTCGTTATTAAAGCGTCCGATAACCATAAAGATAGCGGCAAACTACATACCCCAGGCGCTATTCAAGCAAGAGGACTCGCACTTCCTGCGCGATGACCTCGCTACGCCGCCTAACATCATCACGAATGGAACGGGGGAAGGCTTCCAGCTTAATGGCAGAGTTATGCTACCGATAGGTAGCATCAAGAGCACCGAGATGGCGTTACTGCTCTCAGTAAGGTGGCAAAAATTATTCTTGCAGAGTGGCGATGTATTATTCATCAATAGCGACGGTAGCGTTTCACCGCTCTATGAGGCGACAGAATTTACGACCGAGAATGTCACAGGCTTGCTAGGCTTTGCGATGCAGTGGTAGTTTGCATTCGCTGCACGAGCATTATCAAGCCTGCTAGTTAGCGGTAGCCTTCCACGAGTCCTCGCAACCGAGCATGGCTAGTTTTTTATCGACCCCCCAGTAGTAGTTTCCTAAGGCTCCGCTTTGGCGAATGACGCGATGGCAGGGAATGATAAACGAGATGGGGTTGTGCGCGACCGCCTGCCCGACCGCGCGCGCATAGCGAGGGCTTGCAGCGAGACTTGTAGCGAGGCTTGCGTAGTTTACGATAGCGCCGGGGGGAGTGCGCAACAGTGCCTCCCACACGCGCAGTCGAAATGGAGTACCTATAAGGTGCAACGATAGAGCCTGCGGCGTCGAGTTCGTCGCGCGACTAGCCGCGTGGCTAGCCGTGTAGTTAGCTAATGCTTCTGCTTTAGCTGTAGTATTCTCTAGAGAGCGCGAAAAGATAGCCGAGAAGATAGCCGAAAAGATAGCTTCGGCATAGCCTTCGGTTTTGCTAGCATCCTCGTATAGCTTCGCCTTTGGCCATCGTTTTTGAAAGTCTTGCTTTGCCGAAGCGAGGTCGGGGAAGCGCGCGCCTCTAAAGCCTAACGCGCAGAGTCCGCGAGCACTCGCTGCGAAATAGCCTAGCCCGAATGGAGTTGGGTGGGCTGCGTAGTTGATGACTAAGCCCTCGCAACCACTTTTGTATTCGCCTGGTGTCATCGTCTCTATGCGCAAGAATAGGTCGTGCAGGCGCGATGGTGCCGAAAGCCCTAGCGTATATGTAGCATCCATGACGCTCGCACCTTGCTGCAACAACGAGCGCGCCAAGTTGCAGTTCAACAAAGATAAAAAGACCTTCGGACTGACGCCCGCCCAACGCAGGAAACGCTTCTGCAGGCTGAAGGGGCTCTCGCCTATGTACTCGGCGAGCGAGGATAGGCTTGGTTGCGAGTGACGATGTTCGACGAGCCAGCGCATAGCCTTTGCGACGATGACATCTTCCTCGTTTGAAAGCGGCAGCGCGAGGCGAACGCTTATGCGCTGCGCTACGCTGCTTTCTTTAGAAATGGTTTCGCTCGACCGCACTCCAACTCCGCTATAAATTATTGTTTGTCGCTTGCTTGCTAATACTCGTTTTACTCATGTGTCGCCTGCTAGCGCTATTAGCGCAACCCATTTCTTGCAAAAACCTATTTTGCTCCCCCTTGCTCTTGTGGCAAAGAAAGCGTATAAGCCTTAGAGAATCTGTAATCGTAGCGAATAGCTTCGTGTTATCTTTAGGTAATGGGCGATGGTAAATGTAGATAGTAGCCGTTTTTTCTCTGCCATTCTCGCGAGCGTGGCAATCGTGTTACTGTGTTCATGCGCGACAGGCGTAGCCGCGATAGGTATCGGCTACACGGTGCAGACGGGACGCTTGCCGACAGACGACTTGGTTAGCGCGATTATCAACAAGGATTGCAATGCCTTGCGCCAGCAGGAAGAGGGTGGTGCTTGGTGCAGAGACCGTGCGGCGGAAAATACTAGAGGACCGTCGCAACCTCCGATATGGTGCTATCGTTCTTTGGGCGATGTTGCTTGTTATGATCGCCCGATAGAAGAGGAGTCCGCTGAACTAGTGCAGTAGTGCTTTGAGAAAGAAGTAAGGCGGTTTAGCGTCTTCGTATAGTTGAAGCTTGGGACTTGAAAAACCTTTGCTTTTCTTATAGTTACTATAGACAATGAAGTTATTGCTTTCAATAGAGTTTCCAAACAGACAACCCCTGCATAGTGATGCCCACAATCGCTACGGACGATAACCGAAACAAGAATATTTATAGAAGCGATGCTGTTAGCGATGCTGCCTCTGGTGCGACGCAGTCCACTGCTGATGCGACTGATAGCGAGAGCCACCATCGCCCTCACGATGAGACGCAATGGGAACGCTTGAACTTGGCGTTGAATCGTCTAGAGAGCGCGATACTCGCGCAACAGAAAAAGCAGTTGCCCCCTCAAACAGAGGCAGCGAATATGCGCGTCAAACACGAGCGTGACGAACTTAAGGGCGTAGTCGAAAGCACATTGGGCGAATTGAGAGCAATTTTACAAAAATGAGCGTGCGCTCAACTATCTCGATAGTAGTAAACGGAAGCAAACGGCGGATCGTATGCGAAAAGGGGCAAGAGGAGCACTTACAGCATGCTGGACGCTATCTTGATCGGCGCGTGCGCGAAATGAAGAACAACGTCGGAGCCATAGCTGATTCCGAACTATTGGTGCTAACAGCATTGATGCTAGTAGACGACCTATCGGAGGGGCAAGAGCGCATCAGTAGTTTGAAAAAAACCTTACGCGCCTACGAAATGGAAAAAACTGAAGATAAGACAAGCGATACGAGGCGCGAACCCGTGATCAGCCCGAACGATCCGCGGCTAGGACCTATCGCTGCACGCATAGAACACCTTGCAAAATTATTTGCGGATAACTAGTATACGAATCGTCACGGCGGCTGAGAGCGAGTGCGGAATCACGCTCGAGGGCTATAATCATATATCGGAGACCGCCTCTGTCGGTTGCGTTGAACGCGCTGTTACTGTGGGCTCCACCTTTGGCATCTGGCCATCGGGTAGCAATGACGCGACGCCTACAGCGGCTGTGACTCTTTTAGCCAAACTCTTATAAAGACGCAATTACAACAACAAGATGACAATACAGATGCAGAAGGATACTCTGCGCAAAAAGATGCGCCTTAGGCGCGAACGAGCGCATCGCGACTATCTACAAGACACCGAAGCGCAGGAAAATTTGTGCGAGTTGTTTAGCGAGTTTCTCGCGCAGTATTTGTCCGAAGCCCTCCAGCCTCTGCAGGATAGTAGCAAACGGTTATGCGGTGGCTACCTTCCGATACGCAGCGAGATGGACCCTCGCCCCCTACTTGCGATATACAGACACGAATATGCTAGCCTTCCGCTATTGCCAGTTGTCGTTGCGAATGCGACCCCGCTGACATTTCGCCTATACGATGGCGATGAGAAAAATCTAGAGCTCGGTGCTTTTGCGACTAAACACCCTCCACCTAGCGCGCCTGAAGGCGAGCCGTCCTTGCTACTAGTTCCACTGCTAGCATTCGACGAGGATTGCAGGCGTTTAGGCTACGGCGGAGGCTTTTACGACCGCACTATCGCGCTGTTGCGAGAAAAGCAACGCGCTAGCCGTAACGGCTTCCCATTTTTCGCTCTTGGAATTGCATACGAGGGACAATTAACGACTAGCGTGCCCTACGAACAGCACGACCTTAGGCTCGATGGCGTGCTGACCGAACGGCGTCTGTATAGGCACGCTGCATAGAGCAGAGGTAGAACTAGTTTGCGCATACTTTTTTTAGGCGACATAGTCGCTGCTAGCGGTCGTAGTGCCGTTATCAGATGCGCGCCTATGCTACGCCAAGCACTCAAGTTGGACTTGCTGTGTGCGAATGCGGAGAACGCAGCGCACGGCTTCGGCTTAACGCCGAAGATAGCAGAGTCTCTCTTGGAGTCGGGGTTAGATATACTCACGACAGGCAACCATGTATGGGACCAGCCGCAGATTATTTCGTACCTCGAGGAGAACCCGACGGCACCGATTCTGCGCCCGATTAACATGGGTGCGAGTTCGCGTCAGCTGCTTCCTGGACGAGGCTATGCCGACTTAGAGATAAGCGCCGGTAGGAAAGTGCGCGTCATTAATGCGATAGGTAATATATTCATGCAGCCGTGCGAAAACCCATGGTATGCGCTCGAGCCTCTATTGCGAGCTGGTAAGTTCAATGCGACAACGGGTAGCGATACACAAACAGCAGAGCTGGACGCGATAATAATAGATTTCCACGCCGAGGCGACTGGTGAAAAATTAACGCTCGCAAGGCTGTGCGATGGTAGAGCTAGTGCCTTGCTTGGCACGCATACGCACATACCGACCGCCGATCCCTGCCTACTTCCAAAAGGTTTAGCCTATCAGAGCGACATCGGAATGTGCGGCTGCTACGAATCGGTAATCGGTATGGAGATAGAAACAGCGAGCGCGAGGTATCTGCAAAGCCTCCCGCGCGCGAAGCTACAACCCGCGCTTGGCATAGCGAGCCTTGCGGGCGTTTATTTTGAAACTTCCTCTGCTACGGGCTGTGCTACGCGTATCGAACCATTTCGTTTAGCTGCGAGCGATGATAGCCTACTACGCACGAGTTTACCGCAGGAATGCCTACCCTATAAGAATGAGTTGCAGGGGATGATCGCGGCAACCAATTGACCGTGCGCGAGCGAACATGCTATAGATAAGCGCATAATTTTATGAGCGAACTACTATTCCAAGAAGACCCTTACGCTAGGAACTGCCGCGCTACGATCACCGCTTTGCGCGCTCCTTTGGGTGAGATTGGCAGCGGCGTCATCCTTGAGAAGACCGTGTTTTTTGCGCGCTCTGGCGGGCAGCAGGGAGACCAAGGCACGCTCGAGCACGCGGGGCGAGTACTGCGTGTGCAAGACTGCGTCTATGGGCAAGATGCGGCTAATGGAAGTAAGAACGTCGTGCATATCATAGAAGAACACGGAGAAGAACATGGTGCTGAAACGCCTGAGTTAGCGCTCGGTGATAGCATCGATGCTACTATCGATTGGCAACGCCGCTATGCGATGATGCGTCTGCATACGGCATTGCACCTGCTGTGCTCGTTAGTTCCGCACGGAGTTACTGGCGGTAACATCACGGCGGAGAAGGCGCGGTTGGATTTTGACTGCGCGGGAGCGGATATCTCGCGCGAACTATTGCAGACGAAGTTAACCTCGTTGATAGCCGATAACCGAGCGGTTAGCGCGAGGTGGGTTGATGCGAAGATGCTAGATGAGAATCCTAGCCTCGTGCGCACGCTCGCAGCCCAACCGCCACGCACTGGCTCTCGAGTGCGTTTGATCGAGATAGAAGATTGCGACCTACAACCTTGCGGTGGCACGCATGTAAAAAGCACCGCTGAGATAGGCGAGGTGGCGATAGGCAAGATTGAAAATAAAGGAAGACACAACAGGCGCATTTCGTTGCGCTTGGTGGAGTAGGAAAACAAACGCTAGCATGGATTAATACGAAAGGAGAGTATTTTGGCATATAATGTAGACATAAAGGCACCTGCCTCGACGAAGAAGAAGCAGTGGCGCCTTGCGACCGAAATGGCGGATAGCGGACGAGCCCCCTTCACGCACGCTGGTTTTGTCAATATACCTAGTTACCGCGGTTCGACCATCCAGTTTGCGGACCTTGCGACCTTGGATGGTGAAAAGCCTGTCTCGACACGCTACGGACTGCAAACGACCCCTCTTCTGGATGCTCTACGCGAGGTTCTAACGACGCTTGAGGGCGGCGAGCAACAGCTGGCGAAAGGTTGCGTTCTGGTATCATCGGGGCTAGAGGCGGTAACCTTGCCGATGCTCGCGTTGCTCAACAGCGGTGATCACCTGCTGGTTACGGATGGTGCCTATACGCCGACGCATAAGTTTGTCGAGCGCATGCTACCGCGCTTCGGCATAACGTCTGAGCGTTATGACCCGACCGATTTGGGTAAGTTAGAGAAGCTGGTTGAGGGTAATGAGCGTTGCAAGATGATTTGGAGCGAATCGCCATCCTCGCAAACCTTCGAGATGACCGACCTGCCTGGGCTTGCAAAGATAGCGAAAAAACACGGAGTGCTAACAGCTGCCGATAATAGCTGGGGCGGTGGCATCGCAATGCGCCCACTAGAGTTGGGGATAGACATATCGGTGCAATCGGCGACGAAGTATGTGTGCGGGCATTCTGATTCGATGATGGGCTTCTGCGTTGCGAACAGCGACGAGCTCGTAAATAAGATGGAAGATGCGAGAGCCCTCATCGGCATCTACAACGCTGCGGAGGATGTTTCTATGTCGTTGCGCGGCTTGCGAACTCTGGCGTTGCGCTACCAGGCGCATGGTGAGGCGGGCCTTACGATCTGCGACTTTCTCGCACAACAACCTGAGGTACGCACGATTTTACACCCTGCGCACCCGAGCCATCCGCAGCATGCCATTTGGCAACGAGACTGCCATGGCACTTGCGGTTTGTTTTCAGTCTTAATCGAGAAGAAATCGCGGGCGGCGTTGGCGAGTTTTATCGATGGTTTACAGTTATTTGGGCTTGGCTATAGTTGGGGCGGGTATAAGAGTCTGCTCGACATTTCGCTACCGCAAGGCTTCGGACGCAAGTGCTTGGCGGATGTGCCACACGATAGGTGGCTGATACGCTTCCACATCGGGCTCGAAGATTGCCAAGACTTGATCGAGGACCTGCGAGCAGGTTTTGCTCGCTATCGCCAAGCAGCCTGAACGCCCATTTGAGGGCTATGTGAGATATGGTCGCGCAAGAAGAAGAATCCCTATGGGAACAGATTCGCTTTAACCAACAGGGTTTAGTGCCAGCGATAGCCTTGTGCGAGCGTAGGCGATGCGTGTTGATGCAGGCTTGGATGAACCGCGAGGCGATAGAACTAACGCTCAGTAGCGGCGAGGTTACCTACTTTTCGCGTAGCCGCGGTGCGATTTGGCGCAAGGGAGAAACATCGGGCAACAAGCAGAAGCTGAATGCAATGTATATCGATTGCGATGGTGACAGCCTGCTACTAGTAATTGAGCAAACAGGGTGCGCCTGCCATACAGGACACGCTAGCTGCTTCTATAGACGTGTCGATAGTAACGGCGTGCTGCTTTCGCTCGAGCACTCGTGACGCAGGCTCCGTTGCGCCATAGCTACGCTAGCATGACGAGAGTCGCGATGCTAGTTATGGCGATAATCGCGTTGGCAGTTGCGATGGTTATGCAAGCGCAAGCGGCACGCGGTGAGACCGCACGCGGTGAAACTGCACAAACGCCAGAGGCTATCACGCTATTTCTCGCAGCCAGCCTGCAGCCTGTAACGAGCGCGTTGCTCGAGCAAAATCCGAACTTCGAGGTGCGTTTAGTGCCAGCCTCTAGTGGCTTGCTCGCCCGCCAAATTGCGCTCGGCGCGCCGAGCGACATCTACATTACCGCCGATCCAAAGTGGAGCGCTTGGCTCAAAGGCAAAAGCGTGAAGGTGATTGAGGCGCGCCCAATCTTGTCTAACCGCCTAGCCTTGATTGCAAGTGCTAGCAGCGGGGTTAAATTACAAGCAGTTAAAAACACAGAACTGACGCCCGATGGCGTGCGCACGCTACTACAGAATGCGAAGCGTATAGCTGTTGGCGACCCTGTGCATGTGCCGGTTGGCGGTTATGCGCAACAGATTTTTGACAAACTAGGGTTAATCGATAGCAGTTTCTCTCAACGACTCATACCGCTTATCAACACGCGCGCGACTATGCTGCATGTCGAGCGGGGTGAGGCGGACATCGGGATTGTCTATCGTAGCGATGCGCTTTTTGTGCGTAAGGCGTCATTGCTCGGTCTCGTGCCTGCAAGCTTGCATAACCCCATACGCTACGATGTGCTTTTACTTACGGAAAGGGCACGAGAATTCTACGATTTTTTAGCGCGATCTAAGGCACGCGCGAACTTCTCAAGCTTTGGCTTCACGCCGCTTTAGCTCGAGATTGTTCTTAAACTCGCATCAAGGACAAAGGGCATGCTAGGAGCGTACGAATGGGAGGTTTTGCGTTTGAGTCTTTTTGTCGCAACGCTTGCTTGTGCCATATTTATGCCACTCGCCTGCCTATGGGTTTGGCTTTATGACCGCTACCGCTTCTTTGCTCGCGAGGCGCTCGATATATTGTTTCACCTACCGTTGGTGGTGCCACCCGTAGTCGTTGGCTATTCGCTACTATACCTTATGGGAAGGGAAGGTTTGATAGGCGCGTGGCTATTCAACTGTTGCGCTATCAGTTTTGCATTCACTTGGAAGGCTGCCGTGTTGTCTTCGGGCACGATGGCGTTGCCCTTGATGATAAGGGCATTGCGCACTTCGCTCGAGACTATGGATCGCGGGCTAGAGGCAGCGGCGCGTACGCTTGGAGCCTCGCGCAGACGCGCCTTCTTTGAGATAACTTTCGCGCAGATCGTGCCCGGTTTCTCTAGCGCATTACTGTTAGGCTTTGTGCGTTCGTTTGGCGAGTTTGGCGCGACCATAACCTTTGCGGGTAGCATTCCTGCAAAGACGCGCACGCTACCGCTTGCAATCTACAACTACACGCTGATACCAGGGGCGGAGTCGGACGCAGCGCGGCTTTCTATCATCGCTTGCCTAGTTGCGAGTGCGGCTATTTTTGCATCTGCTCTACTGCATCGCTCGCGTAGACGACGCTTGCAAATATAGTTTTATAGTATTGATTATCGCTGATGCTCGAGTTCGACATTACCCGCAGCCTACCTAAACATTCTACGCGACACCTATTGCACTTCCGCTCTTCGTTGCGAGCCAGCGAAGATCGAGCCTTATTCATAGCCCTATGCGCTAGCAACGGCGGTGGGAAGAGTTCGCTACTAAATATGCTCTCGGGTATCGATAGACCCGATAGCGGGGTTATAACATTTGCCGCTACGAAACTATTCGACACGACGACTAATCCTAACATCAACCTCGCGCCAGAAGCACGACGCGTTGGCTATGTATTCCAAGAACAAAGATTATTTCCGCACATAAAAGTCGAGGGCAACCTGCGCTATGCGGCGCGCGCGCGCAAGAGGAATGGCAAGATAAGTTTTAACGATGGCAATAGTTGTAAGTATGACAGCAAACAAGATTTTGCAGAAGTGGTCGAATCCCTTGCGCTAGCAGGACTGCTAAACCGCTACCCCGCGCGCCTATCGGGTGGCGAGAAGCAACGAGTTGCCCTCGCACGAGCACTCTTATCATCGCCGCGCTTGCTACTACTAGACGAGCCGCTATCGTCGGTTGATCGCCAGCGCAAACAGCGCGCCTTGCGTCTACTAGAGGCGTGGAACAAACAGCGTTCTATTACGATCATATATGCGAACCACGATTTGGAAGAATGCGCCACGCTTGCAAGCCATGCGATAACCATAGTGCGCGAGGAATCTCACAGCGCTGAGGAAAATATAGATGCGAAAGGAGAGAATATCGCGCGCTCGCGCGTCTCCGCCTACGGTAGCATAGAGGAGATAACGACGCGTTTAGAGACGAGCTCTGAGATTGGCGCGCGTGCGCTGTCGATAGTGCCAGCTTATTTAGGGCACGCGAGCAAGATTGACTCCTTGTGGGAGGCTAGTTTGAACGATCCCGCGGCTAGCAGTGATAGAGCCAGCTTCGAGTTATCGACACCAGATGGCATGACACCGCCGTTGATATGTAACAAAAAGCGTACGGCTTATGTACGCATTCGTGCTGATGATGTTCTGCTCGCAGAAAGCGATGACAAGCGAGCCTGCACTGCCCGCGTTCTAGAGATAAGGAAAAATGATAACGATAGCAGTCATACGGGGCAATTGCTATGCGGTGGGCAAAGACTATTGATAAGCCTTACGGAGCAACAGACGCGCTACTTAGACACGCAGAAAGATGGACTAGTATCTGTGCGCATACGCAAAGCCGAGTCTGGCATAAGGTAGTATGGTATCGGCTATACTTATACTTTGAACTTATTTTTGATGCGAGCGCATTGACATGTTGCGCCTCGTTTTGCTATCACTGCTAGGTATATTAGTCTGTACTAGACTAATACGGCAGATTGCCTAATAAACTGATAATCGCAACCATACTCAAAAGAGTTATAACGGATAGTGTCTTCACGCCCGCCAAGCGCACCTCGTCTTATGCCAAGTTTTTTGTGGCGCGATTTTTTTCGCCCGATCATCCTAGCCGTTACGGTAGTCATATTATTTCGTAGCTTATTGTGGGAGCCATTTCGCATTCCATCGGGCTCGATGCAGCCCAACCTGTTGATCGGCGACTTTATTTTTGTCTCGAAGTCTCGCTACGGCTACGGAGTATTCAGCGTACCTTTTTTATCCTTTGTGCTAGGCAAGCAGAGCGGTAGGATTCTTGGCAAGCAACCTGAACGCGGCGACATGGCGGTTTTCAGAAAGCCTAATAAGACCAACGAGATACTGGTTAAAAGGATAGTCGGCTTGCCAGGCGATAGCATCCGTGTAGTCGATGGGGTGCTCGAGATTAACTCGCAGAGGGTCACGCGCGAAAGGCTATCTAACAGCAACTACCGCGAGACGCTACCGAACGGAGTCAGCTATCCAATAGAGGAGAGCGATGGCGATAACGGCGTGCAAGACAACACGCCGCTATACCGTGTCCCTAGCGGCAAGTATTTTTTCATGGGCGATAATCGAGATAACTCGCTCGATAGCAGGTATGGCAACGAGGTTGGCTTTGTTCCGTACAGCCACCTAGTAGGACCTGTTGTACGTGTGTGGTTTTCAGTCGATTTAGACAGATCGTTCCCGTTTAATGTACGCTGGCAGCGCGTGTTGCGCTCGCTCAGCGACATCGAGGCAGAAGAAAGAAACAGAACAACGGGCGATGTTCAGTGATAGCAAATACGCCGCGCTCGAAGACAGACTAGGGTATAAGTTTCGTGATCGGCGGTTGTTGCAAACTGCGTTAACGCACAAGAGCCTGCGTGATCGACAGAGCTACGAAAGGCTAGAGTTTCTAGGTGATAGGCTACTGGGGCTGGTTGTTGCCGAGGCGTTGTATAAGCGTTTTCCGAACGA
This sequence comes from Alphaproteobacteria bacterium, assembly GCA_014238535.1. Taxonomy (GTDB): domain Bacteria; phylum Pseudomonadota; class Alphaproteobacteria; order JABAAW01; family JABAAW01; genus JABAAW01. The sequence goes on along the minus strand of JABAAW010000011.1, from coordinate 16,993 downwards.
GAACGAAGGTGGCTTGAGTAAGCGTATGGCGGGAGCGGTTTCACGCACACGCCTTGCCTCGATAGTCAGTAGTTGGCGGCTTGAAGAAACCGTCGAGGTCGATGACGACCTGCGCGCGCAGGGCTTTGGTACGCAAAAGGCATTGCACGCGGATATATGCGAGGCACTGCTGGCGGCTATCTACCTCGATAGCGATATCGAAACCTTGCGTTGCTTGGTGCTTACTCATTGGCGCGAAGCGCTAGACGATGATAGCGCTAAACAGAGCGATTCCCGCTCGCGCTTGCAGGAATGGTGTCAGGCGCGATCGTTACCGCTACCACTCTATGAAACGACGAACGTTGATGGTCCAGCGCACAAGTTGCAGTTTACGATTAATGTTTCGTTACAGCAAACAGCAGAAGCACCTACGAGCTATGCGAAAGAGCGTATAGGAACTCAGGCTGCGGAGGCGATAGCCTCGAGCAAGAAGGAAGCGATGAGCAAGGCTGCCGCCCTACTGCTAGACAAGCTTGGGCGATTGGAAGATGGCGGATAGATGAAGAGTTACTGCGGAGTGGTAGCATTACTAGGCGAGAGCAACGCGGGTAAGTCGCGGCTTATGAACGCACTGCTCGAAGCACCGCTCGCGAGTGTCCACCACAAGCGCAACTTGACGCGCGAGCGCATGCGTGCGGTTATGACACGAGGCGAGCGTCAACTTGTAATCGAAGATACGGCAGGGCTTATTATGGCGGAGAAAAAGCAATCCGCTCGCCACCCCAATGCCCACTCCCAGCCCCGCTCCCAGGCTAATACTCAGGCTAATACTCAGGCTAATGCGAGTCAAACTCCCACTCACGCGCACGGACGCGATTACTGGCGCAGACGTATGCGCGAGGAAGCGTTGCATTCGGCGCAGCTTGCAGACATCAACCTATGGGTAGTCGATGCTGCGCGCGGCGAGGAGGCTCTGCGTGTTGCTATCACCCTCGCGCAAACGCAAACAGCACTCAACAGCGAAGCCGCCATCACCGATACGCGTGCGACGGCAAATGGTGCTGTCGCAAATGCCTCAGATAACGCAATCAAACCACTAGTGTTTTTCGCACTAAATAAAATAGACCTTGTGCCCGACAAGCGTAAACTGCTACCGCTAGCAGCGCAGCTCAAGCAGGCACAGCTTTGCCCTCAACTATTCATGCTCTCGGCAAAGAAAGGAGACGGCATCGCGTCCGCCCGCGAACATCTACTGCAATCACTACCTGCGTCGAATTTCCTATACGAGAGCGATGGTGATACGCGCGAGACGACGCTCATAGCGAGCGAGATAACACGCAGTGTACTATACGATCGCCTACACGCGGAACTACCCTATGATGCGCGCGTTGAAGGCGAGCTTGTTAGTAAGCGCGATGATGGCGTTTTGGTGATAGCGCAACGCTTACGCCTGCGCCGCGAAAGCCAACGACGCCTATTACTCACACAAGAGGGACGCTTGCTAAATACGCTAGAGCAGCTTGCTAAGGACGCATTGCAAAGACGCTTTGGCTGTCCCATAGAACTAGCACTGCACCTGCCGCGTGCGCGTGATTGGTAATTATCCTAGCGCTATTGCGGAAGTGCAAGCTAGTCATTACTATGTAGCCATCGTGTAGCGCATGGTAGAGAGTAGAAACAGCAGTTCAGATTCTTCGCTCGACCAGTTTTGGTCGCGCATGCCTAATGCCTTGTGCGAGGCTTCGGATTTACTTGCGTGCAAGCACTTGCAAGGCGAGTTCGCGGATAAGAAACCTGGCGAGCCGAATTTTTTACGCGGTCCGTACGCGACGATGTATTCGGGGCAGCCTTGGACTACTCGCCAGTACGCGGGCTTTTCGACAGCCGAGGCGTCGAATGCGTTCTACCATCAAGCTTTGAAACGCGGGCAGCATGGCTTGTCTGTTGCATTCGACCTGCCGACGCATCGCGGCTACGATTCCGATCACCCGCGCGTAGTCGGTGATGTTGGTAAGGCTGGTGTCGCCATAGATTCGATCGAGGACATGAAAAGACTATTTGAGGGGATAAGACTCGATGGGGTTAGCGTCTCGATGACCATGAGCGGCGCAGTGCTACCGATAATGGCTTTTTTCATCGTCGCAGCAGAAGAGCAAGGAGTAAAGCGTAGCGCGTTGAAGGGCACTGTGCAGAACGATATTTTGAAGGAGTTTTTGGTACGCAACACCTATATTTACGCGCCCAAGCCCTCGATGCGACTGCTTACGGATGTTATCCGCTTCACGACTAGCGAGATGCAAAAGTTTAACCCGATATCTATTTCTGGCTACCACTTCCAAGAGGCTGGAGCCTCGCCGGTATTAGAGCTAGGTCTGACGCTTGCCGATGGACTGGAGTATGTGCGCGCGGCGCAATCGTGCGGTCTATCGGTCGAGCGATTTGCCCCGCGCCTATCATTTTTTTTCGGCATAGGCATGCAGTTTTTACAAGAAGCGGTTAAGCTACGCGCTGCCCGTTTCCTGTGGGCAAAAATGATGCGCGAAAAGTTTGCAGTCAAGAGTAGCGAAGCTTTACGCCTACGCACGCATTGCCAAACCTCTGGCGTGTCGTTGACAGCGCAAGCTCCGTATAACAACATCGTTCGCACAACTTTAGAAGCCTTAGCGGCAGTCTTAGGAGGAACGCAATCGTTGCACACGAACGCCTTCGATGAGGCGATAGCATTACCGAGCGATTTTTCGTCGCACATTGCACTTAACACACAACTTATTTTGCAAAACGAAAGTGGCATAACGGGTGCGATCGACCCGCTTGCGGGCAGCTACTATTTCGAAAGCCTTACGCACCATATGATAACGCAAGCAGAAGAGATAATAGATACCATCGAGCGTGAGGGGGGAATGGTTGCAGCGCTTGCAAACGATACGGCGAGCGGTTGGATAGCGACGCAAGCGGCAGCAAGGCAAGCACGCCTTGATAGTTTGCAGGAGGTGCAAGTAGGCGTCAACGCTTTTACGCACGATGAAGGTACAGCGCCTGAACTAGATACGCTTTCGATTAATTTGCGAGAGGTTCTACAACGCCAGCTTGCCTCTCTGCACGATGTTAGGTCTAATCGCGACGAGCAACGTCTTCTATCCTCGCTTACAGCCCTTGAGAAAGCATGCGCTAAGGCAGACGAGCCGTTGCTAGAGCACGCGATCGTTGCGGCGCGCGCACGCGCGACTATCGGCGAGATATCGGATGCGCTTGCGCGCGGTCTTGGTGGTCGTCACAGCCAACGCACGCTTGCCCCGCGAGGCGTCTATGGCGAGGCGTTTGCCGATAAGAAGGTTTTGTCTGCTCTGCGTCGCTCGACGGATGAGTTTGCAAGCAAGAAGGGACGACGCCCGCGTCTGCTCGTAGTCAAACTAGGTCAGGATGGGCATGATCGTGGAGCACGCACGGTAGCTGCAGCCTTCGCTGACTTCGGCTTCGATGTTGACATAGCACCGCTATTCCAAACTCCGCACGAAGCAGCTCGCCAAGCGATAGCCAACGAGGTCGACATCATCGGTGTCTCGACGCAAGCAGGCGCGCACGAGGCATTGGTGCCGCAGTTGATGGCTGAGTTGCATCGTTGTCAAGCGGGCGACATTCTAGTCGTGTGCGGTGGCGTGATACCACCGCAGGACTACAAGGACTTACTGCAGAGTGGCGTTTTCGCGCTATTCGGTCCTGGTAGCAATCTAGCGCAAGCGGCGGATAAAATAATCAAGGCTTTGCAAGCCAAAGACGAGCGCAGGAACACCAGCGCAGGAACACCTTAAGTAACGCTAGCCATCGATAGTTGCGGCGCAACGCTCTACCCTATCGACTCCGTCCAAGCCCTTTAGTGCGCGTTCCAACGCTTCATCTAGACGGTAGTTCTGCGCCAAAGATACGCGGATTGTGCGAGCCTCCTCGCGAATATGCAGTTCGATACGACCGCTACCAGCACGCGCGTGCTTCTCTAGCAGTTCTGCCAAGGTTTGCGGCTTCCAGCCATTCGCTGTCGCGCTGCCTACGAATAACTGTAGTATTTCCCTAGATGATGGCTGCTGTGGGGGGTGGGGTGGGCTATCTGTAATCGCTGGTATGGGATACCCGCTGACGCCATTTTGGCTTAACGCATTTTCGCTTATAGCATTCTGGCTTGCCCCATTAGCGATCGCTCGCTTCTGACTTCCGTCTTTTTTGCTAAGATTTTTTTTGCTAGGATTTTTTTTGTTAGCTTCGTCGGCTTTAGCGAGTTGTGCGGTAAATTTTTCAAGAGGCTTGAGTTTCACCACCCGCATTTGCAAGCTATCGCGCGCCTCGATGTACACGCAATCGAGTTCCATTATGACTGCGGCACCGACTTGTAGAAATGGATAGCGTTGCGCTTGCTTATCGAAGATCGTTGCCTCGAAGAAACCGCTAGGGTCGGACAAGGATAGCAGCATTAGGTTTAGCGGAGCATCGTTGGGATTTTTTTGCTTGAGCCTTTTTTGGCGAATTCCCTCGACCAGCCCCAGAATGCGAAACCGCTCGCCACCGCGCAAGTTTTCGATTGTAGCGGCGTTGCGCAGTTCCTGCTCTCTGGATATTTTGAGATATTCTGCCAACGGGTGTCCGCTAATATAAAATCCGATCGCCTCGCGTTCCTCGCGCATTTCCTGCTCGCGCTGCCAGCGTGGTGTTTCTGGTAATATTCGCGGAGCGATAGCCCCCTCGTCTGATTTTCCGAATAGAGAGTCTTGCGTCTGTTCGTTTGCCCGCCTGCTCTGCATGATGTATAGCAATAGGTCTATAGTCTCGATGCTCTGAGCGCGGTTGCTGTTTAATTCGTCGAGAGCGCCTGAGCGCACCAAAGCCTCTATTGCGCGCCGCGTTATGGTTGCGTTTTGTACTGTTAGTCTTTCTGCTAGATCGAACAAATCGCGATAGTTCCCGTTTTTCTCGCGCTCTGCTACTAGAGCGTGCATCGCTGCTGGTCCGACATTTTTTAGTGCGCCGAGCCCGTAGCGAATTGCGTCTTTTCCGTTATGCTTTTCGAGCGCGAATCCTACCTGCGATTGATTTATGGCAGGCGGTAGCAGTTTTATGCCTAACGCTTGCAAGCAAGGAATGTACTGCGCCAAGCGATCTGTATTGTCTGCGTCGAAGAACATCATGGATGTGAAGAAGATAGCTGGGTGATGCACGCGTAGCCATGCAGTCTGATATGCGATCATGGCGTATGCGGCGGCGTGCGACTTGTTGAATCCATATCCTGCGAATGCGTAAATGTGCTCGAATATTTTTTTGGCGAGCCTACTATCGATATTATTTTTGTGGCATCCCTCTATGAAATCTTTACGCTGTGCGCTCATCTCGACGGGGTCTTTTTTGCCCATTGCACGTCGCAAATGATCTGATGTCCCCAACGAGAATCCCGCCAGTACCTGTGCCATGCAAATGACTTGCTCTTGGTAGACTGGAATGCCGTAAGTTTCTTGTAGTATTGGTTGTAGTTTTTCGTGCAGGTATACTATTTTTTGCTCGCCGTGCTTGCGTGCGATGTAGTTAGGGATCTGTTCCATCGGCCCTGGACGGTATAGGGCTACGGCGGCGATGATATCTTCGAAGCGATCTGGCCGCATGCGTTTTAGCACGTCGCGTATTCCGCTTGATTCGAACTGGAAGACACCGAAAGTATCGGCACGGGAAAACAAGTCATAGACCTTCGGGCAATCCAACTCTAGGTTATCTAGGTCCATCTCGATCCCGCGTTCGTCTAACAAGTTTTTGCAATGCGCCATGACGCTCAAGGCTTTCAACCCCAAGAAGTCGAACTTGATCAACCCTGCTTGCTCGACATACTTCATAGTAAACTGCGTTGAGTTGGCGTCGTTTATCTTGTCGCGATATAGTGGCACTAGTTCGACGAGCGGTCTGTCTCCGATGACGATTCCTGCGGCGTGCGTGGAGGCGTGTCGATATAATCCCTCTAGCTGCAATGATAGATCGAGCAATTTTGCGATCTGCTTGTCTTCTTTTTTTGCACGCGCGAGCGGGCTACTGGCTTCTTTGAGAGCGTCCTTCAAGGAGCACAGCGCTGGTATTGTTTTACACAATTGATCTACGCGCGGGTATGGTATGCCTAAGGTTCTTCCGACATCGCGCACGGCTGCGCGCGCTTGTAGCGTTCCGAATGTAATTATCTGTCCTACTTTGTCCTTGCCGTATTTTTCGCGCACGTATGCTATTACCTGTTCTCGTCGTTCTTGACAGAAATCTATATCGAAGTCTGGCATTGACATGCGTTCGGGGTTTAGGAATCGCTCGAAGAGCAAGCCCCAGCGTACGGGGTTTAGCGCGGTAATACCTAGTGCCCATGCGACCAACGAGCCTGCGCCTGATCCGCGTCCTGGTCCGACGGGTATGCCTTTTTCTTTTGCCCAGCTTATGAAGTCTGCGACTATTAGGAAGTATCCTTGTAAGCCTTTTTCGATAATCACATTTAGCTCTAATGCTAGTCGTTTTTGATAGATTTTCCGCTGTTCGTCTTCTTCTTGCAGGTTGAGATTTTTTATAAAGATATCGGCGAGTCCTTTTTCGGCTTTCTGCTGCAATACTTGTGCCTCGCTTTCGCCGTGCGAAGTCGCGAATCGCGGAAGCAGAGGCTTTCTTTGCTCGAAGATTTTATTGCAGCGCTCTGCGATATGTATTGTATTTTCACAAGCTTCGGGAATGTCTTTGAATAGCGTGCGCATTTTCGCGGGCGAGGTTAGTTCTTGCGCGGGCATAGCGCGGCGGCGCTCTCCGCTTGCGACTTGCACGCCGTCGGCGATTGCGAGCAGAACGTCGTGCGCTTCGTATAGGTTTTGGTTTGCGAACATGCAATTGTTGGTAGCGACTGGTGGCAGAGACATTTTGCGGCATATATTTAGCAATCCCTCCTCGATGCGCCGCTCGCGTGCGACTGCTTCCTCTGCTATTCGTGAGGGCTGTATATTTTTGTTTTCTTTAGCTTCGGTGAAACGATTTAGTTCTATGTAGAATCTTTGCGGGAAGATTTTATGTAAGCGTTGAGCAAGCGTGTTAGCTTCGCGCGTGCGCTGCTCTGCCAGCAGCAGCCCTAATGGACCGTTGTTCCCGCCTGATAGAGTAAGTATTCCTTCGTTGTAGCGCTCTAGGTGCTCGAGGTTTAGACAAGGCTTATGGGTGTTAGATACAATAGCCTGCGTACTAGGTTGGCTATTGGTTTGCGAGTTATCGTTGATGCTTGCGTGCGTGTTTTCGACTGCTTGCTTGTCGTCATTTTGCTCTATGCGGTATATTGCGCTCGCTAGGCGCATCAGGTTTGCGTAGCCTTTTTCGTTCATAGCGAAGAAGACGAGAGGAGCTGTCCGAGTTTGCGTTTCTTGCGCGCTGCGCCTATTTTGCGCTATATCATCGAATTCTAGTTGTGCCTCGAGCCCTAACAAAGGCTTGACACCGGCTTGCTCTAGCGCGGCACTCATCTCAGGTATTCCGAATAGTCCGTTGCTATCGGTTATAGCGACAGCTGGCACTCTATATTTTTTGCAATAGTTGACTAGGTCTTGTGCGCGTAGCGTACCTTCAAGCATCGAGTATGCTGTATGGACGCGCAGGTGTATGAAACCTACATCGTTGGCAACGGCGTGCGGAGCAATCACCGTAGCGGATTGAGAGGATAGCTTTTCGTTATGCTGCTTCGGATTTTCAGATGCGTGCATACTTATTTTTTATCACAGATCGGACAATCGCACCTCTTTGCCCACGCTATATTGCGGGTAAGCTGAGCAGTTATCCCCATAATAAAAATAGCTATCCCCCCATATTATTTTCCGCTAGAAGAGTCCTTCTGTAATGACTAGTTCGTGCTGTACTTGGCTAGCATCATCGTAGTAGATGGAGAATGTGCTATCGGCGTAGTCTTCGATTACGACCCGATTGCCACTATCTGCTTCTATAGTTAGATCATCGCCATTCCTGCTGAATGAGAATGAGCCTTCGTTATAGCCAGCACCATCTGCGCTATCTACAAAAAGCAACTCGTTGTTGCCTCGTCTATCGCTTATCGTATCGGAGCCTCGATCGCTCTTATCGACAACATAGCGATCATTGCCAGCGGCTCCCTGCAGAACATTATCGCCAGCACCACCGCTGATAACATCGCTCCAGTCGCCGCCATGGATCACATCATCACCGTCGTTACCGTAGATATAGTTATGCCCGTCGCCACCACGCAGAGTGTCGTCGCCATCGCTACCGACTATGGCATCGCCACCCGCACCGCCTTCGATGACATCGTTGCCATTCTCGCCGTTCAAGTAGTCATTGCCGTCCTCGCCACTAATGGTATCGTCATCGTCGCCACCAAAGACAGTATCATCGCCGCCTCCAGCGTTGATAACATCGCTACCTGCTCTGCTATGAATTACATTAGCAGCAGAATCACCGACGATGACATCGGCATAGTCTGAACCGACGATATTATCGATTCCTTCTATGCGGTCTGCATCACCGTATGTTTTCCCTTCTACTTCGTCGTACCTATGGGCAAGCCCACTAAACCTACTTCCTATATTTACCGACACACCTGTAACCGAGTTTGCATAAGATAGAGTGTCTATTCCCGTTTCACTTCTTTCGCCCCCCCTTGTATACTCAGCCCCTCCCGCTATTGTATCTCCGGATATACGATCTCCGAAGTCGGTTCCTGCGTAAATTACATCATTGCCATCATTAGCATAAATATAGTCTCTACCCTCACCACCAACGATGGTATCATCGCCACCAGCACCGTATAGATAGTCTCTGCCTCCCCCGCCAAATATCATATCGTTGCCGTCTGGAGACTCATAACTTCGTCGAGGTCCTTTGTAACTCCACCATACATGATCACCGGATATGTAATCAGTTCCTGGTCCACCAAAGAAGATGTCGCTACCACCTTGACCATATTGGTACACATCACCTTCTCTATCATTGCTGCCGAAAAAAACATCATCGCCATTGTCGCCGTATAGATACCCACTATATTTGTTGCCGAAAAAAACATCATCGCCATTTTCGCCATGTAGATTCTTACCGCCAATGATAACATTAAGCTCCTCGCCTGCGAGAATAGCTTGCTCTATGACACCTCTGTAAAGAACCTCGTCGAGGATGTCGCTACCATCGCCAGCGTAGGAATCGCCATTAATTTTATCTGTATTCATTTTTTTAAATCCTTTTCTTAAGTTGAAGGAATGCGTGCAACCCCCCAACAGCTCGCGTTTATGTTGTGCAGATTAGGGTTTGCGCGTAAACCCGTCAAATCACATTTTTGTGATAATTTAGCGTTTTGTTAGCATTTTACTAACGATTCACAACCCCATAACCACTGAAAATTTCCATCACGGAATCTATCGCGAGCCCTCCATAGTTACTGTAGCACTCGTCTCTCAAGCGGAGTGGGGGGCTGACTTTTCAAACTACTAGAGAATAAGCGCTAGCCCCCATATTATTTTCCGTTAGAAGAGTCCCGCCGTAACGACTAGTTCGTGCTGTACTTGGCTAGCATCATCGTAGTAGATGGAGAATGTGCTATCGGCGTAGTCTTCGATTACGACCCGATTGCCACTATCTGCTTCTATAGTTAGATCATCGCCACTCCTGCTGAATGAGAATGAGCCTTCGCTATAGCCAGCACCATCTGCACTATCTACAAAAAGCAACTCGTTGTTGCCTCGTCTATCGCTTATCGTATCGGAGCCTCGATCGCTCTTATCGACAACATAGCGATCATTGCCAGCAGCTCCCTGCAGAACATTATCGCCAGCACCGCCACCGATAACATCGCTCCAGTCGCCACCATCGATCACATCATCACCGTCGTTACCGTAGATGTAGTTATGCCCGTCGCCACCACGCAGAGTGTCGTCGCCATCGCTACCGACTATGGCATCGCCACCCTCACCGCCTTCGATGACATCGTTGCCATTCTCGCCGTTCAAGTAGTCATTGCCGTCCTCGCCTCTAATGGTATCGTCATCGTCGCCACCAAAGACAGTATCATCACCACCTCCAGCGTTGATAACATCGCTACCTGCTCTGCTATGAATTACATTAGCAACAGAATTACCGCTGATCGCATCGGCGTAGTCTGAACCGACGATATTCTCGATTTCTTCTATGCGGTCTGCTTCGCCGTCTTTGTGGTCTGCGTAACCGTATGTTTTCTCTTCTACTTCGTTGTACTTATAGGCATAGCTATAACTTTTAATGTCTCCTGGTATCTGTACCGAAATTCCTGTAGCTGAGTTTGCATAAGATAGAGTGTCTATTCCAGCACCACCTATTATATAATCTCCGAAGTCGGTTCCTGCGTAGATAACATCATTGCCATTGTCGCCGTATAGACGATCCATACCTTCGCCGGCAACGAGTATGTCATCGCCCCCCTCGCCTCTTATACTATCTCTGCCCTCTCCACCAAAGAGTAGATCGTTGCCGAATGCATAATTATCGTAGTGGAATATACTAATTGCACCATCACCATTTAGATGATCTCTACCTGCTCCACCGAAGAGGATATCATCGTGCCGCCCACCGTGTAGATAACCTCTACCTTCTCCACCAAAAAGAACATCCTCGCCCCGCCCGCCGAGTAGATAATCATGTCCTGCTCCGCCGTATAGGACATCATTTTGCCAGAAACCTGATATCCAATCCCTACCGTCTCCACCTAAAAGTATACTGTTACCTCCACTACCACTACCTGCTAGATACCTTCCATTCACTCCGTCAATAACAAGGTCGTATCCGTCATCAAGAGAATTAAATTCCTCACCATATTCGCCTGCGAGAATAGCTTGCTCTATGACACCTCTGTAAAGAACCTCGTCGAGGATGTCGCTACCATCGCCAGCGTAGGAATTGCCATTAATTTTATCTGTACTCATTTTTCTAAATCCTTTTTTAAGTTGGTTGAGGAATGCGTGCAACCTCCCAACAGCTCGCGTTTATGTCGTGCAGATTAGGGTTTGCGCGTAAGCCCGTCAAATCACATTTTTGTGATAATTTAGCGTTTTGTTATCATTTTGCTAACGATTCACAACCCCATAACCGCCACCACCTGGAGTTTCCATCACGAATGTATCGCCGCACTCCATCGTTGCCTCGTCGTTGCCCTTTAGAGCTTCTTGTTTTCTACTACCTTTTTTTGCGAGTTTTTTCACACCTCCGCTTGCACTAGCACGCAGGATATAGTTGCGTCCGCGCCTACCCGCCTCGCCGCCACACAAGCCGTATGGATGCTCGATGCGCCGCGAGGATAATATCGTAAGTTTAGAGCGCTCGAGAAAGGTAAGCCTGCGCGAGACGCCATCGCCGCCGCGCTTCGCACCAGCCCCTCCAGAGCCAGCTATGATAGCAAAGCTATCTAGCCGCACGGGAAATCGTTGCTCCAAGACCTCTAGGTCAGTCATGCGTGTGTTAGTCATATGACTATGTATTGCGCTTGTGCCTGCATGCTCGGCACTTGCGCCTGTGCCGCCGCAGATCGTTTCGTAGTTTTGATAACGCGAGTTGCCATAGATGACATTATTCATGGTCCCTTGCGATGCTGCCAAGATTCCCAATGCGCCGTATAGACAATCGACGATGCCTTGCGAGACTTCTGTGTTGCCGGCGACGACTGCTGCGGGGTATTCGGGGCTCAGTATCGAGCGTGGGAGAATGACTATCCGCAAAGCTCGCATGCACCCGTCGTTCAGAGGTATGTCTGTTGCGCCATTATTTTTACCTGCCGTTTCGTTGTACGAGATTAGAGTACGGAAGACGTACAAGACGGCGGCTCTGCAAATAGCGGCAGGCGCGTTGTAGTTTCCCGCATGCTGGGGAGAGGTTCCGCTGAAGTCGATCAATGCTTCGCGTTTTTTATGATCTAGGGTTATGCACACGGCTATTTTCGAGCCATCGTCTAATCGATAGAGGAAACTTCCGCCACGCGCGAGCCTGTCGATTATGCGCCGCACGCACTCCTCGCCTTGATCTTGTAAGTGCGCTGCGTATTCTACGATGCGCGCAAGTGAGAAATTTTCTATCGCGTTCGCCAAAGCACGAGCGCCTGTTTCGTTTGCGGAGACTTGTGCGCGTAGGTCGGCGAGGTTTGTTTCCACATTGCGACAAGGATAGGTAGCGCCTAGCAAGATTGCACGCACTTCTTTTTCTAAGAAGCGTTGTTTAGCAACTAACAAGATGTTGTCGAGCAAGACTCCTTCTTCGTCTATGCGCGTGCTGTTAGCGGGAGCGGAGCCTGGCGTGCTACCGCCGATGTCGGCGTGATGCCCGCGCGAAGCCAAGTAGAAGAGCGGTTGCTCGGCGTTGTCGTTTTCGTAGAATGGCTTTACGACCGTTATGTCTGGCAGGTGCGTTCCGCCGTTGTATGGGGAGTTGAGAACGAATGAATCTCCTACTCGCATGGTTTCCTTGTGCTTGGTAATCACAGCCTTGATGGATGCGCTCATCGAACCTAGGTGCACTGGTATGTGCGGAGCGTTTGCGACAAGGTTGCCATAGAGATCGAAGATCGCGCAGGAGAAATCCAAACGCTCTTTAATATTCACCGAATGTGCGGTGCTTTGCAAGCTCAAGCCCATCTGTTCGGCGATGGACTTAAACAGGTTGCCGAAGATTTCGAGCATGATCGGGTCTGCTGTTTTTTCATCGCTCTGTACGTTTTTCAAAGAAGTACGTGCGTACGTACGCTTATCGTCGTCGCGCGTTGCTATGATGTTTCCCCTCGCATCGCTTGTAGCCTGCCACTGCTGCTCGATGAATAGTGTCGAGCCATGATCGGTTATAACCATCGGACCTGCGTGGCTATTGTTAAGAAAGCGCGCGTTAAAATCTTCGCCTCTGTACAATGGACAAGACAGCCAACCGCGGGAGGTGTAGATATCGACCAACGAATGCTCGCTCGCAACGCTAGCACGAGCGCTGCTGGCGGGCGTCATTTCGCTTGCGGTTTCGGTTTGTGCGAAAACCTCGAGGGAGACGGATTCGATGATTAGGTTCAAGTTGCGCGCTGCGTGGAAGCCGAATGTTAGTTTATGTTTAGCGAGATAGGCGAGGCGCATCTTGTCTGCGGATGCTACGCTAACCTCAAGGTATGTGTCGCTGCCTTGTGCGCGCAAACGCACCTTACGCGAGACGCCGATATGCTTGCTATTTTTTGCAGAATGTTCTGCTGCCCGCCCGCCTATTTGCGAGAGCACCTGCGCGCTTGCCTCCTTCTCTAGCCGAGCGCACGCGTCCATCACTACGCTATTTGCGTCGCTAGCGAAGACTTTCTCTACCTGTGCTTCGCGCAAGCAGCGTATTTCGGCTTGCCCGATGCCGTAGGCGGAGAGCAATCCAGCTAATGGATGCATGAAGATACGCTTGATTCCCAACCTTTCGGCTACGGCGCATGCGTGCTGTCCGCTCGCGCCGCCGAAGCATTGCAGAGTGTATTTGGTAATATCGTAGCCTCGTTGCACGGATATTTCTTTGATGGCATTAGCCATGCTATCGACTGCGATGTCGATGAAACCCAATGCTATCGCCTCGTTAGTCAACGAACGCCCCCCGCGTTTTGAGTGCTCCATGCTAGAACGCAGAGCATTGAACTTCTCCAGCACCAGTTTTCGTGTTATCGGCTGGTCGTTGGTTGTTCCGAACTGCTTTGGAAAATGTTGCGCTTGGATTCTGCCTAGTAGCAGGTTGCAATCGGTTAGCGTTAGCGGTCCGCCGCGCCCATAGCATGCGGGTCCTGGATTTGCGCCAGCTGATCGCGGTCCGACTTGCAAGCGCAAGCCGTCATAACCTACGATAGACCCGCCGCCGGCGGCTATTGTTCGTATATTCATCATAGGCGTACGCAGCCGTACGCCATCGATCGAGGTTTCGAATCGCCTTTCGTATTCACCGTCGTAGTGCGAGACGTCTGTTGATGTCCCGCCCATATCGAAGCCGATCAGTTTCACCTTTTTGTTTTGCGCTTGCGCTTGGCTTGCGGTTTTCACCATTCCGACGACCCCGCCTGCGGGACCCGATAGCACGGCGTCCTTGCCGCGAAAATAAGAGCTTTCGACTAGCCCGCCATTCGATTGCATAAAGAACAATTTAGCCTGCTGATTTTCAGCCTTTCTGGCATTTGTCCCTAGTGCGCTTGCGAACCCCTGCCTATAACGCTTGACGACTGGCGAGAGATATGCGTCGAGCACGGTTGTATCGGCGCGTGCGACCATTTTTATAAGCGGCGAGACCTCGTGGCTTGCGGAGATTTGTTGGAAGCCGATTTTGCGCGCGATGGACGCTACTCGCTGCTCGCTGCGAGGGAAGCGATATGCGTGTGGTAGAGCGATCGCTAGGGAGCGTAAGCCTTGTTTGAAAGCATTTTGTAGAAGCGATTCTACTTCGCCTTCGTCGAGAGCGACAACGCTACGCCCTTTAGCATCGATGCGCGCGTTGATTTCGAGCACGCGACTATAGAGAGGTTGTGCCCGCTTGATATTTAGCGCGAAGATGTCGCTTCGCTCTTGGTAGCCGATGACGAGCAAATCCTTGAATCCCTTTGCGGTGAGGAAGATAGTTGGCTCGCCCTTGCGTTCGAGTAGCGCGTTAGTTGCTATGGTCGTGCCCATTTTGATGGAATGGATTTTCTCAATCGGTATTTTTTCGGGAATTTTTCCATGGCAGGCGATGCCCATCATTCGTGCTATTCCCTCGAGTGTCGCGTCTTTATAGCTTGGGGACTCTGATAGGATTTTCATGTATAGCAGTTCGCCGAAGCGAGTACCGAACTTTGCTTGCGACTGGCTTGCGAGAAAATCTTTTGGCGGACGCGCTATTATATCGGTGAAAGTTCCGCCGCGATCGATCCAAAAATGCCACATAGTTAATCGATTATTGTGGCACTATAAGATATAGTTCTGGAAGATATAGTTCTGGAGAATGTATTTTCTTGTCCTCGTAGCTCAGTAGGATAGAGCACAGGATTCCTAATCCTGGGGTCGTGGGTTCGAATCCCGCCGAGGACGCTAGCGCCGAAGACGATCCCGCCGAGGACGCTACGAGTACTACTCCATAGGCGCCGCCCTTGCCTGCTCTAGTAATTATAGCTAGTATAAGTTTTACGAGCAAGCTCGTATAGCGCGCCCGGGAAGATTCGAACTCCCGACCTTTTGATTCGTAGTCAAACACTCTATCCAGCTGAGCTACGGGCGCGTATGGCTATTTTAGCGATATTATATGAATAATGCTCGTATTAATTCTCTCTCCTGCCATAGCATGTCGGCATTTACGATGCAAACAGAGTGCCAATAAATAGAGACTAGGCAATAAAGACCAGACAATAAAGAATAAGCGATAAGTAAAGATATGTATGAGCGCAAAGAGAAGGACAAGGCTGGCAACGCAGATGCTGGCAAGAAGTTGCGTAGCGGCTTTTCGACAGGAGCCTGCGCTGCAGCTGCAGGCACAGCTGCGCTTGGTGGACTGTTAACGGGCGAGTTTGCGAAAGATGTTGCGATAACGCTGCCGCGTGGCGAGCGAGTGAAGTTTGCAATTGAGCGCGGAGGTAGTTTGCGAAATGGGGCTTATGCGGTTGTGCGCAAGGATGCGGGCGATGACCCTGATGTGACGCACGGTGCCTTGATCTTAGTAGCGATCGAACCGCTGAAGGCTCTAGAGGAAGGTGCAAAAGTAAACGCGAAAGTAAACGCGAAAGTAAACTATAGCGCGGACTGGACGAGTATCGATGGAGAGGATGAGTTAGCGTTGCAATTCTGCGCGGGGGCTGGGGTTGGTGTAGTGACCTTAGCGGGCTTGCCTTTAGCAGTTGGCGAGCCTGCGATTAACCCTGCACCGCGCAAACTCATGGCTACTAGCCTGCTTGCGCTACTGCGGGCTACGAGAGAAGGCAATTACGATAAGGACAGTTATAGAAGACTGCGCGTAACGATTGCGGTTGCAAACGGCGTGCGCCTAGCCGAGCGTACTTGGAATGGTCGCTTGGGAATAGTTGGAGGCTTGTCGATATTGGGAACGACGGGGATAGTCGTGCCTTATTCTTGCAGTGCTTGGATTCACTCTATCCATCGCGGGGTTGATGTTGCGCGTGCGAACGCTACTTCTTCGCTTGGAGCGGCGACGGGGCGCACTTCTGAGGCTACCCTTATGCGTCTATTGGACTTACCAGCGAGTTCGATTATCGACATGGGCGATTTTGTAGGCGGCATGCTGAAGTATATGCGTAAGCATCCTGTTGCCTGCCTTACTATTGGCGGAGGCTTTGCTAAGATGGTTAAGTTAGCGCAAGGCAATAGCGACTTGCATTCGGGACGCTCTCAGGTTGATTTTGCGAGCCTTGCAAGTTTAGCGCGTACTGAATGCACTGCCGCTAGTGTGTTATGCGCTGCGATCGCTGAGGCACGCTCGGCTAATGAGGTACTCTCGATGCTTGAAGATAGCGCGACTGCTACTATTTCTGTGCGCGAGAAGTTGCTACGAACGCTTGCGAGCAAGGCGCGTGATACCGCGTGTAGCTTACTCGCGCCGACTGTATTTCCTGTGGGTATAGTGCTTGTTGCGCGCGATGGACGTTTACTGACGCACCTAAAGGCACATTGACGGAGTCAAAACGCTCCTTAGGCTTATGGGAAGAGAAAACTACGGATGGGGTGGGATTTGAACCC
>JABAAW010000011.1:0-271 GCA_014238535.1 Alphaproteobacteria bacterium | reverse complement strand
GGTTTTCAAGACCGGTGCCTTCAACCGCTCAGCCACCCATCCATAAGATTTTTTTTGCGTCTTGGTTTTCACACATTTTTCACACAAAGTAGCGTTGTGGTTGCAACGAGAGGACATAATAGCGAGAATCTAATAGCGCGCAATCCTCTAATAGTTGTTAGCAAGCCCGACCTCTGCGGAGGCGTTAGCGTGGCTGCGAGAGTTACTGCGAGAGGTACTTATAGAGTTACTGCGAGATTTGTTAAATTTGCTATGCGAACCTCTAACGAGA
>JABAAW010000010.1 GCA_014238535.1 Alphaproteobacteria bacterium | reverse complement strand
CGATAAAGCTAATAAACTAGTGGATGGCGATCCAGATGTCGAGGAAACGCTAACCGATTTGTGGACATTCCGCCAAGCGCTAGTCTCCGATGACCCTACTTGGTTCTTGTGCGAAACTCGCTCCAAGCATGATAACAAGGCTGCTAAAACTAGCGGGCAGGCTAGAAAGAAAAAACAGATAAAACAATAAAGTAAAAATACCTAGAAATAGGGAAACTCTAGAGAGGCTAGGGGCATCTCTTCAACGACTTAGAGTCGAAAAGTTTGCTCTTTGAATTCATTACAGACAAAAACTCTTCCTATGCCTTCCTTGCCTCAGGCGCATCGTTCGTGCTAGTATTCGCGTTCAGCTTTTAGTCTTGGGAGGAAACAAGTATTGTCTACAAAATCGTTGGCTAAAAAATCTAAAAATCGTTCATATAAATCATCGCCAAAAAAGACTTCTAAAAAATCGCAAAATTCAAAAAACACCACTGCCGCATACTTATTGCGCATAGTATCTTTTGCTAAAATCGGTTCTCAAGTAGCACTGAGGGAGGGGGTTGGTTTCGCTATCGGTATTTTGCCCTTTGCGGTTTGTGTATATTCCGCCATCTTCTTGGTTCACTCATACGATCTACCCCTTCCACCTATTGCCTTCGCAATGCCTTTGGCTGTGTTGATGCTGTTCCTTCTGAAACCTAGTCTAGAGCGCGCAGCGAATAGTAAAAATGCATACGCATATCTATATCGCTATCTCGATAATGCAATCGAGAAAACAGCAGATCGATTGCTCTTCGTAATGCCATTATGTTTTGTACCGATAGGGGTCGGAATAGTTAAGGACACCGCTGTATTGATCGACGCTTGGTTCTTGCTACTACTAGTAATAGTACCACATACAGTTTTAACTATAACTGCTACAATCGTCTTGTTGAAAAAACTCGATACAAAAATAAAAACAACCGCAAAAACGAAAGCGCTATGATGTATTTCCTAGGAGCAACTTTAGGGACGTTCGTGTGCGTATCAGTCTACACCACTGCTTACTTCATATACGGATGCTTCGGGCGGTTGGCATTCCTCAATCCAGTGTTCCTGTCCGTCTTGCTGTTATCGCTCGCGCTGTACTTCGGTAGTTTCGACGTGCGAGCATTCCAAGCATCTTCAGGGATACTTCTAACGCTACTGCCGATATGCGTTTGCGCACTCTCAATGCCGATATATCGGCGCCGCCGAGAGATAGTACGATATGCAAAACCTCTCATCGCTGCCGTTGTAGGAGTTACTCTATGTAGCGGTGTTTCGGTTGTGCTACTCGCTTTCTTGCTACACGGCGATAACAGCTCGCTAGTTGGAGCGATGATACCTAAATCTATTACAGGACCAGTCGCACAAGATATCGCGCAAGCGATCGGTGTCGATTTTTCTCTAGGGGGGGCTGTGGCAATAGCAACAGGAATCTGCGGTGCAGTCTTTGGTTCCATGCTACTAAAGCGTTTCGCTACAAACCATGCCGAAATAGGCGGAATAGCCATAGGAGCCGCTACGCACGGAATCGCCACCGCTCAGCTGTTTTCTGAAAAACACCAAGTCGCAGGTACCTACGCAGGATTGGCGATGGCTCTGTGCGCACTCTTTGGCGCGTTGGTATTACCACTATTGTGGTTCATCATGAATTTATTGCTGTTCGCTTAAGTCCTATAAATATACTAACAATTGCTTTTGCCGATGCGTTACGCTAGGAATCAGTGCTAGTAACTTCACTTACTAACTAGGTTTTAACTACATAAGAGACTTATAAATTGTGAACGATAAATCAAAATCAGGCTTGATGGCAGGGCGACGCGGACTCGTGATGGGGGTGGCAAACGAACGCTCGATCGCTTGGGGCATAGCATCTAAACTGCACGAGCACGGCGCAGAGTTGGCATTTACTTACCAAGGCGAAATCTTGGAAAAGCGCGTGCGCCCACTTGCCGATAAAGTCGGCTCCGATAAAGTCTATCCTTGCGATGTGAAGGATGCCTCTTCAATCGTAAATCTTTTCGATACACTCTCTCAAGTTTGGAGCGAGGGTTTTGACTTCATCGTTCACGCCATCGCATTTGCCGATAAAGAAGAACTGCGCGGACCTTATTTGCAAACCTCACGCGAGAATTTTTTAAACTCGATGGATATTTCTTGTTACTCCTTGACTGCTGTCTTGGCGCAGGCGCAAAATTCTTTGCGTAAAGGTGCTTCTGTCGTAACACTTTCATACTATGGCGCCGAAAAAGCTATCCCTAACTATAATGTCATGGGAGTCGCTAAGGCAGCTTTGGAGGCAAGCGTGCGTTATTTGGCTACCGATCTAGGTCCTCGCGGCATTCGCGTCAATGCTATCTCAGCTGGGCCAATAAAAACTCTCGCAGCTTCCGGTATCGGCTCTATGGGGCTGATGCTGAAGTGGAACGAGCTAAATGCTCCTTTACGGCGAAATGTCACGCAAGAGGAAATTGGAGGCGCAGCCGTCTTTCTGCTGTCAGAACTATCATCAAGCATGTCCGGCGAGATCATGCATGCCGATTGCGGATACAGCATAACTGGAATGCTACCTTTGGCATCGGTTAAACGCGCACGCGAGGTGCTCGAGGAGGTCGGGTAGCGATAGCAGATGGTGGTCGCCTGATGTTGGCGGATTATGTCTTTTAACAGCTTCGGGCGTATCTTACGCTATACAAGTTGGGGTGAGTCACACGGGCTATCCATCGGCTGCGTGATAGATGGAGTGCCTCCGCTTATCGCTATCTCTAAAGAAGAAATCCAACAGGATATCGAGCGCAGACGCTCCGCTCTTTCGCGCCATACTTCACAACGGAAAGAGAGGGATAGGGTAGAGATACTATCAGGTGTCTTTGAGGGAAAAACAACAGGGACGCCGATCGCCTTGGAGATCATAAATGAAGATGCGCGGAGCAAAGATTACGCTAACATAGCAAAAGTATATCGTCCTGGGCATGCAGACTATGTTACCGAGCGCAAATACGGGATTCGCGATTGGCGCGGCGGCGGGCGTGCCAGTGCGAGAGAAACCGTCATGCGCGTCGCTGCCGGCGCTATCGCTCGAAAAATTTTGGGCGAAAAAGTAGTTATTCGCGCCGCGCTCTCGCAGATCGGTAAAATTAAGGTCGATGAAAAACGATGGTCTTGGGAAGATTGTCATGTTGATAATCTATTCTGCCCTGATAAAGAAACCTTAACGCTTTGGCAAAAAAACTTGGACGAAGCTCGTCGTAAAGGCGTCTCGCTCGGCGGGCGCATCAAGGCGCAGGCTTGCGGAATTCCCGTCGGCTGGGGGGCTCCGTTATACGGGAAGTTGGATGCCGATCTGGCAGCCGCTATGATGGGAATCAATGCCGTGAAAGCTATCGAAATTGGCGCAGGATTCGGTGTAGTCGAGCGTGATGGTCTAGAGAACGCCGACGAAATGCTAGAGGGCAGCGGGGGTGAGAAAAAATACTCGTCCGAACCTCAATTCGTGACTAATAATGCAGGCGGAATCATAGGAGGAATATCAACAGGGCAAGATATTTCCTTCTCACTCGCAGTTAAGCCCACAAGCTCGATACGCAAGTCTCTACGCACAATCGACGTCGACGGAAAGGCGAGCACTGTTGAAACACTAGGTCGCCACGATCCTTGCGTCGCTATAAGAGCCGTGCCCATCGTCGAGGCTATGCTCGCTCTTGTCTTGGCAGATCATAAACTACTGCATCGCGCACAATGCGGGTGATGACTTAAAGATGATCGCATATGAGGCTTGATTTTTTCACTAATTCTCACTAGCATTAGCATCATCGTAGCGTGTCTAGGTATGCTAGTCGAAATCTTTAGCTGAGGTAAAGAATGAAAAAATTCCTATCATGGTTGAAAACGTCCATCACTCGTTTTGTCACTCGAGGGTTGCGTTTCATCGTTACTTGGAGTTTTCGTGTCTTTTGGTTTTTTTTCCGTTACACATCCTTTGTCATCGGCGCGATTATCGTCATATTAGTCCTTACAGGTTTTGGCATATACTGGATTTTTGGTGATCACTTAGCCGATCGCGCTTGGGAAAAAAGCGGTATGTTTACCATGCATACCGAGCAAGAAGAGGCGGGAGAAAATTACTGGGGGATGAAAGGCAGAGGAGGATACGATAAACGCTCGATATCAGAAGGCGGCTATCTGTATCTAGACTTGGATAGATTGTCAGATCGATGGTTCGCTAACCCATCCATATACTCTCTCTTTCAAAAAAATAAAGGGCGTATCGGTAGAATAACCTTGATCGAAGCACTACGCCATGCCGCCAGTAATGATAAAATTACCGCGCTGGTCGTATCGATGAACAGCGCAGCCGCAGCTCGTCTAGGGGTCGCGGGGGTAGAGGACATTCGTAGCGCGGTAGCCCATTTTCGCGTTCAAGGCAAACCCGCGTGGATCCTCGCAAATAACTTAGGTGGTCTCGGGCGGGCAGGTGGATTGAAAAGCTATTACCTCGCAACCGCATTCGATTCTATCGCGCTAACACCAAGCGGAAGCCTCGGCTTCGGCGGCGTGCGAATCGAGGTGCCATACTTACGCGGAGCTCTCGACAAGCTACAGGTAGTTCCGCAATTCGAAACTCGCGAAGGATACAAAGGCGCTCCACAGCAATTGCTCAACGAAGAAATGAGCGAAGAGGTTAGAGAAAATCTACGCGGGGTAGCAGATAGCGTCTCGCGCAGGTGGAGCAAAGAGGTCGAAAGCGCAAGAAGACTCGATAGTGAGGTAGTCGCTCTCGCGCTAAACTCTCCATACATCAGTGCATCCGACGCTCTGTTGCGAGGGTTAGTAGATCGAAATGCATACGCCGATGAATTCTGGACCGCATTCCATCGCGAACTCGCCGCTAATAAGGCTAAAGAAGATCAGGCTGGTAACGCAGAAAATGACTCCGATGAAAGCACAAAAGGCAGGATGAAGAATGACAAAACTATAGGTATTCCGCTAGTAGCGTACGCTTCATACCATGGTATCGGAAA
The DNA here is from genome assembly GCA_014238535.1 of Alphaproteobacteria bacterium. Lineage (GTDB taxonomy): Bacteria > Pseudomonadota > Alphaproteobacteria > JABAAW01 > JABAAW01 > JABAAW01. The sequence continues at coordinate 37,316 of JABAAW010000010.1, read as the reverse complement.
ATTCTTCAGACTCAACGACGAACTCGCGCGCAAAAAAATGGACAGAGAGAAAAGCATGGGCGACGAGGATGATGATAAGGAAAGAGAGGTAGAAGTATCGCCAGCAGAAGTATCGCCAAGTGAAAATTCAGACGAAAATCCCGACGAAAATTCCGACGAAAATTCAGACGAAAATTCCGAGTCGCAAGAAGATACCTCTCAGCCCAGTCTAGAAGAAAGCGAGGCGCAGCAGGCTCCAGATCAAGAAGAAGTAGCACAAGAAAAAACTAAAATGGAGGAAGCCGCACCAGAGCCTACTATGGCTTCTAACTTGCAGGTAGCTTTGCTGAATTTCCGCGGCAACATAATGCAGAGTAGTCCAGAGGGTTCATGGGGAAGATATAGCAACGACCATGTGATTTCCGCAAAGCGAGCAGTGCAGCTTTTGCGTAAGCTTGCTAACGATGATCGTTTCAACGGCGTTGTCTTGCACATAGATAGCCATGGGGGGGACTATGTCGCATCCGATATCATATACCACGAAATTATGCGCTTGCGTAAGCGTAAGCCGCTCGTGGTAGTGATGGGCGATACAGCGGCATCAGGAGGCTATTATATCGCCATGGCAGGCGAGCAAGTCTTCGCGCAACCGCTAACGGTTACCGGCTCGATCGGTGTCTTCGCAGGCAAGGTCGCAACTCGCGATTTTTGGCAACGCTGGGGAATCGGTTGGGGGGTCGTGCAAAGTGGGAGCGATAGCACGATGCACTCGTTGATAGACGCATATACAGAGGCAGACCTATCAACACTTGCGGGGGCTATGGATGCCATTTATGAGGATTTTACTGGAAAAGTCGCAAGCTCGCGTAGTCTCGAGCGTTCACGCGTCGAGCAGATCGCCGGCGGGCGAGTTTGGCTGGGCGAGCAAGCCGTCGCGAACGGACTCGTCGATTCAATAGGCGGGTATGCAGATGCTCGTTTGTGGATGGCTCAGCGCTTAAACTATCCTGTAGAGCAAATTTTGTTTTTGCCATACCCTCTAGAGCGATCTTTTTCCTATCGCATCAGGCATATGCTTCGCAAAGAATTCTTTGCAAACACACAACAGAATGAAGATAGGGGGCAACAGGCTGTATTGCGTAGTCTTGCTCCATTGCTTCCATCTCCTCTGCGTGAGCAAGCCTTGAGAGAAGTAACTCCGCTTCTATCGCGCCGCGGAGCTTTGAGTGCACCGCAAATTCGTCTTATGCCATAACTCTGTTGCATGTCTTGTATAACTTGTCTTGTATAACTTATCTTGTATAATTTTTTTGCATAAGTAGCTAGTATCTCGTTCATCAAAATTTAAATGTTAGTTTCCGATACCAACAATATTGGATTACAACGCATACAGCCTAAAGACTGCGTGTTCTTGCTGATCGACGTGCAGGAAAAACTTCTACCTGCGATGGCAGAATGCGAGCGCATGCTCGCTAGTAATGCCAAGATATTGGGCGCACTGTCGTTGTTCAATATTCCTCTGTTGGTATCAGAGCAATACCCGCAGGGGTTGGGGGAGACTGCTAGCGAACTTCAAAAATTGTATACAGAGGAAGTGCAGGTTTGCGAGAAGCGTTCTTTTTCCGTAGCCGACGATAGCTCTTTGATGCAGAAAATTAACGATAGCGCTCGCTCGACTATCTTGATCAGCGGTATCGAGACACATGTTTGCGTTTGGCAAAGCGCACGCGATTTGGCTAATCGAGGCTATCGTAGCGTGGTCGTCGAAAACGCAACAACTTCGCGCTCACAAAGCGATCACTCTTGTGCAATTATGCGGATGGCGCAAGTAGGAATCGAAATAGTGAGTGTCGAAATGCTGCTATTCGATTTACAAAAAACATCAAAAGGGGAGGATTTTAAATTATTATCTAAATTAGTGCGCTAGGAGGGCGCACATTTCACTGATAGTGGTATATTTTTCATATTAGTTCCTTCAAAACTATAATAAAAAACAAAAACAGTAAGGAAGAGGAGGGAAGTTTGAGCAAATGGATGAGCTATTAGATCTAGATGCTCGTGTAATAAGTGTAATTGGCGCACTCATACAACAGCGGCTCGCGAGTAATCGTTGGCACGCGCAACAGCTGATTGAAGAGCGGAGAGTCTTCTTTGGTAAGCATTGTATTAGTAATATCGGCGAGATGGTTTCCGTCACAATTCCTCTACGCGTCGTTGCTACTCCGATGCCTAGTAAAAGCCCACCCAGCTCTAACCTATTATATGGCATGGATAAATTTCGCTTCTCAGCGCGCGGGAGAATCGCAGTCGATTTAGGAACGCTCGAGGGTGATTGTACTAGAGTTTTACTCGAAAATGGTATCAGGCGAACTTTTGCCATTAGCGTAGGCGAGGGTAAAGTAAAAGAAAGCGTTGCAAATGATCCTCGCGTCACTATCTTACAGAGTGTCAACTTGCAACAAATGCACCGAGGTTTCTTACCATTACCGCTTTCTGCCATCGTAATAGACAGCAGGGCAGATAGCGTTAAAAAGCTGATCAAGTATATCCATCGCTTTGCTGCACCTAGCTGTTGGCTATTGGCCTTCATTTATCCAGAAATCGAGTGCCCTAAAGAAGCGGTTCCATCGAAAGACAAGCAAGTTGATCAAAGTATAATGCGTAGAATTTCTATGGAAGTGAAAGAATATATCGAAGACATCGGCTATTGGCGTGTTCTAGGTGCCGTGCTATCTCCATATATTCCACATACGCAACCCGTGCGCAGCATAGTGATCGGTGCCGAGCATTTGACAATCACAAAATAGAGGAGTTTAATGACTCCGTCTTGTTTTCATTAAAGATATAGGTGTCATCTATGCTAGTTAAACCGCTTCTCCAAAATTCCGCGCTTGTGCTCTTGTCGTTTGCATTGTCGCTAGGCGTCGCTTCTAATGCATTGTCGAAAAGCAAACCCGCTTACTACACTGCCAATGGTTTGGCATTAGAGGGATACGATGCTGTAGCTTATTTCAAAGACAAGCGCGCGGTCATCGGAAACGATGAATATTCAACGCGCTGGGATGGCGTCGAATGGCGGTTCGCGACTGCTGATAATCGAGACCAATTCTTGTCTAAACCTAGCTTCTATGCACCGCAGTTCGGGGGGTATTGTGCATACGGAATCTCGCGAGGCTACGCAGTGCGAGGGGCTCCAAAACAATGGACAGTCTATAGGAACAAACTATATCTCAACTATAGCGCAGGTGTACGCACGCAATGGTTGCAGGCAAAAGATAACTATATCGAACTCGCTCGTAGGAACGTTTCGTCAATTCTTGCCAATTAAATAAGCTCGATAGAGCTAGATGGTTAACTTTTGCAAAATTTTTTCGCCACTCCATCACTAACCACTAATCGCTCTTCATTTTTCGGCATGCTTGCGCCTGCCAAAGTTCGATAGAGTCGCGCAACGATGGCGTGCTCGCAGGCGAATCGCCTTCAAGCATAGGCAATAAATCCTTCGCTAGAGTTTTTCCAACCTCAACTCCCCATTGGTCGAATGGATTAGTTTTCCACAATAGGCTTTGCACAAATACCTTGTGCTCGTAGAAGGCTAGTAGCATACCTAAAGTGTGCGGCGATAGGCTTCTATACAAAAATAGGTTGGAGGGGCGGTTTCCTTCGAGAGCGCAGTAAGGTGCAATCCTTCTTGTGCTCGACAAGTCGTGCGGCAGATTTTCTGCTTCTGTCCTTGTCGAGGGTGCATCGGTTTTCGCTCCGCGCATTAGTGTCTCTATTTGCGCAAGGCAATGGGCACTGGTTTTTGTGTGTCCTAGTTTACCGCTACCTTGTGCCGCTAGAAAAAAATCGAGCGATAGGCACTCACTTCCTTGGTGCAACCATTGGAATATGCTGTGCTGAACATTCGTTCCATGCCCACCCCACAATAGTGGAGAACTCTTAACCTCTAACACCTTGCCTGTTGCAGATAGATGTTTGCCACCAGATTCCATTTCTAGTTGCTGGAGAAACTCGGGCAACCGTCGAAGGCGATAATCATACGGTATGATCGCGTGCGCACTAAAGTCCCAAAAGTTGCGATACCATACTCCTAGCAAAGCCATAATTACAGGTATGTTATGCTGCAGGGGTTCTTCTAGGAAATGTTCGTCGGCGCATTCAGCACCGCGAAGAAATTGCTCAAAGACCTCGCTACCCAATAACAGCTGCGCCGAGAGGCTAACCGCAGACCAAACAGAATATCTACCGCCAACGCCTTCGGGGATAAGGAAAATGCGCTCAGTCGGGATATTCAAGCCGATATCGGCTCTTTGCACTAACTGTGGTTCCGCGGTAATCGCAACAAAATGACGCTCAAGCTCTGCGCTTTTGCCGAGCGCAGCGCGCATCCAAGCATAAATGGCTCGCGCGTTATGTAGCATTTCTTCCGTACGGAAACTCTTCGACACTAGCAAAAATAAGCAACGGCTAGGATCGAGGCGCGCTAAAATCTCTTGCCGTCGGGGGTAATCCATGTCCGATATGAAAGATATTTCATTCGTTGCCGCTTTGCCCGCGCTTCGACTTGACCTTACAGCATCGACGAGTAACCTCGTGCCTAACTCTGAACCGCCGATACCAACATGCACAATGTGTGTAAGTGGCTCGTCGTTTGCGTTGCGTATTTCGCCACTCCGCCACGCTCGGGTGAAATTTTTACAATCTTGCCGTGATTTTATGAATGTTGGGCGTTCATCCCGTGGATGTTCATCCTGTCCAAATTTTGAGAAAATCGGCGTTTGCCTAGTGCTGCGCAGTGCCGTATGAAGCGCTGCTCGCTGTTCGCTGTGGTTGACTATCGCGCCGCTTACCATCGCATCGCGACTTTGTTGCAAGCCTGCGCTTGTAACTAGCTGGAATAAGCAGGCTCGCGCTTCGTCATCGAGGAAGTTGCGGGAATAGTCTAAAGTCAGAGTCGAGCAACTTGCACGGTAATCGCGAGCTCTATGCGGGCTACTATCGTATAAAGACGCAAGTGTGGTATTTTGCAAACGCCTGCGATGATCTTCTAAATCATCCCATATCTTCTTTTCTTGCGTCATCGAAAATTCAGGCTAGCAAAAGCCGCTCTAGCAGGCAACAATAAGCCCGCGTGGCGTGGCGCAGTTGTAAATTTTTAACTAATTGTTACTCCTATTTATGTACTAAATAGTACATTCACCTTAATAAATAAATATATGTTCATCTACATAACACACTGAAATTAAAAATGAAGTCTCGTAAAAAAACGCTATCCAATTCCGAAAGCAAACACTCAACCGATAACTATGTAGATCGGGCTCCAAACGAAATCATAATCCGCGGTGCACGCGTTCATAACCTACGAAATGTTTCGCTAAGCATACCTCGTAATCAATTTACCGTAATAACTGGCGTTTCGGGTTCGGGAAAGTCTTCGTTGGCTTTCGATACTCTATACGCTGAGGGACAGCGTCGCTATGTCGAAAGCCTATCTGCATACGCTAGGCAATTCTTAGGCTTGATGCAGAAACCCGACGTCGATTCGATCGAAGGTCTATCGCCCGCTATCTCTATAGAACAGAAAACTACATCGAAAAACCCGCGCTCTACCGTCGGGACAATTACTGAAATTTCAGATTATTTACGAGTGCTCTTCGCGCGCGCAGGGGTGCCTCATTCTCCTGAAACGGGTAAGCCGATAACAAGCCAGTCGATCAGTGAGATGACGGATAAAATAATGGCTCTTGGCAACGGTAAAAAAATTTTATTGCTTGCTCCAGTAGTGCGAGGGCGTAAGGGAGAATATCGTAGTGAATTTAGTATTTGGGCTAAAAAAGGATTCGCTCGCGTAAAGGTCGATGGGCGTATGGTCGAACTCGGCGAGGAGCATCCTCGATTAGAAAAAAATAAAAAACACGATATCTCTATCATCGTAGATCGGCTGGAAATCAAAGGTGATATAGCTCAGCGTCTTGCCGATTCAATACAAACCGCGCTAACCGAATCCGATGGTCTGTTGCTGGTCGAAGAAATGATAGAAAATGAAAACCCGAACCAACAAAAAACTGCAGCTGAAGGAAAGCAATATCTATTTTCATCGAAGTTTGCTTGCCCCGTCTCAGGCTTTACGATCGAAGAGTTAGAGCCTAGGTTGTTCTCGTTCAACTCGCCATACGGTGCTTGTCCTCATTGTGGGGGGTTGGGCGTGGTAATCTTTTACGACGAAAATAAAATCATCCCCGACCGCTCTATTTCTTTGTCTCGTGGAGCCGTCGTAGCCTGGGGTAGGCATGGAACTCCTGCGCCTTACTATCGGCAAACCTTCGAAGGCATACTAGCGCATTTTGGCGGTAGCATGGATGACGCGTTCGATAATCTACCTGAAGGTACGCAAAGGGCTATCATCGATGGCTTTGGCGAAAAAATACCTTTCGTCTTTAGCGACGGAACAAAGGAGTATCGTGTCGTTCGCGCATTTGAAGGCGTGTCTAGAAACTTAGAACGCCGCTACCGTGAAACCGATTCATCGAGTATTCGCGAAGAACTATCACGCTACCAAGGCGAGCAAAGTTGTAGCGAGTGCGAGGGGGCTCGGTTGAAACCGCAAGCGTTGGCGGTGAAAATCGCAGGTAAGCATTTTGGAAATATCTCCGATCTAACCATAGCGGAAGCCTTAGCGTGGATGCAGGGAGTGGGCGAAGACTTGAAGGGCAAACAAGCGGCAATCGCGCGTCCAATCTTGCAAGAAATAGCAGTGCGTTTGCAGTTTCTCAACGACGTAGGGCTAAACTACTTGAGCTTATCGCGACCTGCTCGCACGCTATCTGGCGGCGAGAGTCAGCGTATTCGACTCGCATCGCAAATAGGCTCCGGACTAACAGGAATCCTCTACATACTCGACGAGCCTTCGATCGGTTTGCACCAGCGCGATAACCGTCGACTATTGGCAACACTCGATCGGCTCAAGCGGCTGGGAAACACCGTCGTCGTCGTCGAACACGACGCTGAAGCGATAGCAGCAGCCGATCATATCATCGATATGGGACCTGGCGCGGGTAAGCATGGGGGGGAGGTGATCGCTGAGGGAACTAGCGCGCAGATCATAAGCAGTGATAAAAGCGTCACCGGTAAGTACCTTGGGGGCAAAAAGGTCATAGCGACTCCTGCGCGTCGCGCCGTCGACGATGGGCGTTTCCTCAAAATCTTCGGCGCTCGACATAACAACCTGAAGGAGGTCGATGCGTCTTTTCCTCTCTCGGCATTCACTTGCGTAACAGGGGTCTCGGGTTCTGGAAAATCAAGTCTAGTAATAGAAACCTTGCAGCGCATGCTTTCGTCTAGGTTGATGGGTGCGAGCGAAAAAGCAGGCGCCTTTGCTAAAGTCGATGGGCTTTCAGCGCTGGACAAGGTGATCGTTATCGATCAATCGCCTATCGGACGCACGCCACGCTCAAACCCTGCAACCTATACTGGTGCGTTCTCGCCGATACGAGATTGGTATGCAGCGTTGCCAGAAGCAAAACTGCGCGGCTATGCGCCAGGACGATTCTCGTTTAATGTCAAAAATGGACGCTGCGAGGCATGCCAAGGGGATGGCGTCGTGCGAATAGAAATGCACTTCTTACCAGATTTGTATGTCGATTGCGACGTTTGCCGTGGGGCTCGCTATAATCGTGAGACTTTAGAAGTACGTTATCGCACGAAAACCATCGCCGATGTTCTAGCTATGACAGTCGAGGAGGGTGCCGCTTTCTTTCGCGCCGTGCCTGCAATCTACGAGAAACTATCTACATTGCAAGCAGTAGGTCTAGGCTATATCGGTATCGGGCAGCAGGCGACAACATTGTCTGGTGGTGAGGCGCAGCGTATAAAGTTGGCTCGCGAACTTTCTCGCCGCGCTACCGGGCGCACGATGTATATTCTCGACGAGCCGACGACAGGCTTGCATTTTGAAGATATTGCGAAACTCTTGTCGGTTCTGCAACAACTGGTCGATGCCGGTAATACTATCGTCGTGATCGAGCATAATCTAGATGTAATCAAGTCCGCCGATTGGGTCATAGATATTGGACCCGAGGGGGGGGATGCAGGCGGCGAAGTCGTCGCCTGTGGGACGCCTGAAGAAGTCGCGAGAGTCAAGCGCAGTCACACAGGGCATTACCTACGACAAGTGCTAAGTTCATAAGAGTAAGCCTGTAGGCTTTGCTTGTGCGCTCGTTTAGGGTAAGGTTGCTACTATGGGACAGAAATTCTTGATAGAGTTGGATAAGGTTAGCAAGTCGTATGGCTCGTTATGCGCTATCTCATCCTTGGATTTGCGTGTCGCGCGCGGCGAAATAGTCGGAATACTAGGACCGAATGGTGCTGGAAAAAGCACCGCAATGCGCTTGGCCGTAGGATTCATACCAAGCGACAGCGGCAAAATCAGCCTCGCAAACTACGACGTAGCGCACGAGCCCTTGTCCGCTCGGAAAACGCTCGGCTATCTGCCCGAAGGCATGCCTCTGTGGGGCTCGATGCGAGTTCTAGCGTTCTTACGCAATATCGCCGCCTTGCGTGGAGTCGCGCGGGCAAAGCGCTCGTCCGTTATCTCAAGGGTCGTCAGCGATCTGTCCCTGCAGGATGTTCTAAACCGACCTATCGATGTTCTCTCGAAAGGTTATCGCCGTCGAGTTGGCTTAGCGCAAGCGTTGTTGCACGATCCAGCAGTGCTAATCCTAGACGAGCCTACCGATGGACTCGATCCGAATCAAAAACATACATTGCGTGCGATGATACGTGCTATTTCTCCGCGCAAAGGAATCTTACTCTCAACGCACGCTTTAGACGAAGTCGAGGCTTTGTGCGATCGTGTTCTAATTCTGCATCGCGGGCGTGTCGTCGCAACTGGCTCGCCACGCGAACTCGCGGCAAAAGCACCGAAGCAGGGAGTAGGCTCAGCGTTAGAGCGGGCTTTTCGCGCAGCTACCGTATAGTAGCGAATAGGCAAAAATTCAACGGATCTACAGTCTAGGTAGTAGTTCGACGAAGTTACACGGTTTCGTGCGTATGTCGAGCTGCTGTTCTAGTATACCCTGCCAAGCATCCTTGCAAGCCGACGGCGAGCCAGGTAATGCAAAGATAAGAGTCCTACCCATAACACCCGCAAGCGCGCGCGATTGAATCGTCGAGGCTCCGATTTTCTTGTAACTGAGATAGCGAAACAACTCGCCAAAGCCCGTGAGCTCCTTCTCTAGTAAGTCCCTGACAGCTTCCGTAGTCACATCGCGTGCCGTGATGCCCGTACCACCCGTCGTAATCACAACCTCGATATTCTCATCATCGCGCCATAACTTTAACTGAACACTTATCTCCTTACGCTCATCTTTGACTATCATACGAGCCGCAAGATTATGCCCCGCAGCCGTTAGCATTCCCTGCAACAGGTCACCAGATTTATCGGTCTTCGCCTCGCGCGAATCCGATATCGTCAATAGGGCTATCTCTAATGAACGAAAGGTTGGCACGCCTTAGCGTAGCCTTCCATACTTATGCGATAAGTCCTGCGGATACGGAACATGCTTCTCGTAAAGCGGCCAATGCCCCATCGCTAATCTGTGTCTCGAGTGCGCTTTGCTACCTAGTCGATGTTGGTATATCCAATAGTTAGAAAGAATCTTCTTAACAAAATCTCGAGTTTCGCGCAAAGGAATAGTCTCAACAAACAGCAAGGGGTCCTGTTGATAGCTCTTAGTGTCGCTAACCCAACGCAAAACATTGCCAGGACCGCCGTTGTAAGACGCTGCAGCGAAAATCAGATTCCTACCTATGTTGTCGTGGTTCATCAAAAACTGCAGATACTTCTGTCCCAAGCCCAAATTATCCTCAGGGCTTTTAAGAAAATGCGACGATAGTCGTCTATTCGCAACATATTGCGCCGTTCTAGGCATTAACTGCATCAACCCCGTCGCTCCAACACGGCTACGCGCATACGGCTTGAAAGCCGATTCTTGGCGCATGAAGGCGTAGAGCAAGGCTGGCTCTATAGTGAAGCCTTCGCGCGGACGCCACTTCGGTAAAGGGTACAGCACCGCATCAAAGCGTCTGCCCTCACGCCGTAGAGAGTATAATCCCAAGCGGTATGCTAGGTCCGCTTGTCCGCGCCGATAAGCATAAAGCATATAGTCCGTTAGCATGCTCTCAGATAGGCGACTTTGGAAACTAACGAATTCTTGCGCCGCCAGTTTGTATTGCTCAACCTCGATTAAGGCTATCGCTCTACTACCCGCAGGGAAGGAAACTAGCTTAGCGAAGTTCTCTTTTTTCTGCGGAACTCGCTTCCAATCGAAGATACTTTCATAGCCTAGCGTTTCCGTCGCCAGCTGACCGTAGAAAGAATGTGAATATGCATGAGCAATTTTAAGCAAGCGCGAACTGTGTCCAGGCTTGCCTAGGCGCAGGTACGACCTCGCTCCCCAATAGGCTGATTGAGTAGCAAGACGACTGTTTGGTATCGAACTAGGCGTCGAAGCTTGTTCAAAGTGCCAAGCAGCACGCTCGAAGCGTTGCAGGCGGAAGGCAGCTAAACCAGCCCACCAATGCAATTCCGGCACTCGCTTACCCTCTAGGTTCGCCTGTTCTTCCGCGTAAAATAAGGCTTTCTCGTCAAAGCCGTTGAGTGTGTAGCCCGCCGCGATAATCGCAACTCCCTTACCATACGCGTGAGGTCTCAAAACTTTCTTCCGTGATTGTAAGTGCCGTAGCGCATTCGTTACCTGCGTGCGGTGTACCAAGCGTCTCAATCGGTAAATCGTTCGCCTTTCCGTGCGGTTGTAAAGCGGTTTCTTAATAGTCTTTTCTGATTCCGTTTTTACTCGTTCAAGTGGCAGAAGCGGCGCAGTTGGCCTTTTTAAATTCTTACGTCTGTTCTTGGCTGTGCGTTTATAGGCTAGCGTGTATAACTTCTTGGCGTTTGGATGGTCATTATAACGCGAAAGCCACTTTTTTAACTCTTGCGCGTTAGAGCGATACGAGCGTGGATGCATATAACGCTGGAACATCAAGTGTCCAAGCAATGTCTTGTTTTTTAACTTGCCTATCAACTTGTCGGCTTCATTCCACTTACCATCCTTATGTAAGGTAAAAAGACGTTTGTATAGCTCACGATCAGATTTAGATAGCAGGTGCGCTTGATTTTTAAAAAAACTAGGTTTGTCGAACTCTGGTGCTTCGGATGGAGGGGGCGCAGCTGTAGCTTTCGAATACCGCTTGCCCGACGAGCGTCCGCCCGACGATCTTTTACCAGCCTTCTTGTGTAGCACTCTGCGCGATTTACGGTCGTTCTTATCACGCGCTACTAATAACTTTTGCCTCTGCAAGCCCTCAGGCGAATCAATAATTATTTGCGGTCCTAACTCTAGCGTCTCAGCAGACGTTGTTAGCGATGCAAATCCTAGCGATAGCAGTCCTGTTGCTATTCCTGCAATCAATATAGTGGGTGCTAGTCTACGCTTGTAGGTAGCGGGTACGCATAGACCGCGTATGTAGGTAAGAATGGGTAACATAATTATCGGTATAAATCCATGAGCTAATAATGGCGTAATGTTCAGTGATGCTATTGCAACAGACGTGCCGAAATTCGTTACTAAGTTTTATCTGCAGTTATAATTATTTTAGCAAATAATATTATCATTCTATAGGTTAGGAGCGAACTTCTTATTCCTCGCTGAAATTATAAAAAGTTGACAAATTATGCGAACAAATATAGAACAAAAACTCGCTCCCTTTGTTTATGTAGGTGAAAATAGGAGCGCTGGTCGATTAACGGTTAAAAGTGGGGCAAAAAATGCAGAGGTAAAGAAGATGAGGATAGCAAAATGTTGACGGTTCAACAGAGCAAACTATTGAAATTTATCGAAGAATGCCTGCAAGAGCGCGGCGTGTCACCATCCTTCGAGGAGATGCGCACACACTTGGGGCTGGGCTCTAAATCCGGGGTTCATCGATTGTTGGAGGGATTGAGCGAGCGAGGATTCGTCAAGCGGTTGCGTAATCGAGCTAGGGCTCTGCGCGTCGTTAAGGGTGTCGACGAGGCTCGTGGCTTCAAAGACCATTCCAACAATTATTCAGACGATCCTGCTGCTAACTCCGAAAGCACACTCGTTCCATTCTTGGGTAGGGTTGCCGCCGGCTTACCAATCGAATCGCTAGGTTTTGTAGACGAGCAGCAAGAGTGTCCAAGCGAACTACTCGGCAGGGCTAGCAGCGAGCAGCACTCGGGCGCTGGAAATACAAATGCTAAAATAGCTCAGCACTATGCATTACAAGTCGAGGGAGATTCGATGGTCGAGATTGGAATCTTGGACGGGGATACGATTATCGTCGAGGCTAGTGAGGTCGCTCGAGATGGAGAATTGGTTATTGCTTTGGTCGATGGGGGAGAGGCTACTTTGAAAATACTGCGCCGCGAGGGCAATGAGGTGCTGTTGGAGGCTGCCAACGAAGCTTACGAAACTCAACGCTTTGCCGCGGGGAGAGTTAGGGTGCAGGGGCGGGTTACAGGTTTGTTACGCAGCTATCAGCGCGGTAGCACAAAGAGTGCGTAACAGAAAAGACGCAACGCAATAGCTAATTTTATTCTTTATCCTTATTTTTTATCCTTATTTTTTATCCTTGCCTTTAGTATCTCAATTACGCAACAATTCATCCACTATGCTAGCACCTTTAAAAAACTACTCGCTGCAATACTTTAGCGAACCATTAGGTAAGTACTGCGCTCCCGTAATTGCTCTATATCGTAAAGAATGTGGCGACTTCTTAAACAACGCCGCTAGTGCCGTGTTCCTGGTTTTCTTCTTGCTAGCTTGCGGGATTCTGCCTTTCACGGCAGGGCAGTTCTTCTTCCGTAATCAATCAGACTTGCAAAGCCTCTTCATCCCCCTGCCTTGGATATTCTTGCTCTTTATTCCAGCGCTAACCATGCGAACTTGGGCTGAAGAGCGGCGATTAGGCACGCTGGAATTGTTGCTAACCTTGCCGATCTCGGTTACGCAAGCGGTGTTGGCGAAAGCCGCTGCCTGCCTATCACTAATACTCATCGCCTTGGTTTTGACGACTCCTTTATGGATAACAGTTACTCTACTCGGAAACCCCGACCATGGCGCGTTGGCAGCTGGATATTTAGGCGCGATAATGCTCGCATTCGCGCAAGTAAGTATCGGTAGTCTACTATCTGCCCTTGTGCGAAGCCAAACCGCAGCCTTCATACTATCCGTCGCGATAATCGCATCGCTGACATTGTTGGGAAGTGCTACCGCCGCGCAAGTCCTAGACGCTTTGTTGCCAGATTACTTGCAACGCGCGCTAGTAGCAATGAGCATGAGCGCACATTATAAGGGCTTTCTGCGCGGTTATGTCGCATTGGGGGATGTAGTATATTTCCTAAGCTTGAGCGTAGCCGCTCTGTCGTTGACGGTCGCTGCCGTGAAACGCGCACCACAAAACGTCTGAAGAAGCACTGCTGGATAGTACGATGAGCAAGAAAAAAAATATAATAGGGCGATTCCTTAAGCGATTTTTTGGGCAAAATTTTATAGCTAAACCTATGTCAAGATTAGGAGCGGGCGCTCGAATCTGTTGGAGCTTTTGCCTGAGTCGAGTGAAAGTCCTCGGTTTCGGGGGCAAGGCTTTGTTGGTCTTTGTGCTTTTCGTTTTGTTCAACATAGCATTCTCTCCTATATCCGAGCGTAAACTCGATTTTACAGCAGAAGGTCTGTCTACGCTTTCATCGGAAGCGATACACTTTTTAGGCGAGCTAGACTCCGATTTTCAGCTAACGCTATATGCATCGTCTAAACTAGTGCGCGAAGTGCCAACGTACGCCGATTACGAGCGTCGTGCGCTTGCCTTGCTGAACGAGATGGCTCGTCATAGCAATAGGGGGGGGCGTAGGCATGTCTCCGTGATAGTCGTGCGCCCCGAACCATTTTCCGAAGAAGAAGACGAGGCGTTAGAAAGCGGACTATCGCCCGTCTCGATCGACCAAAGCGGCGAGCAGGTATTCTTTGGTTTGAAAATAACTCGTCTAGCAACTTCCGCGCGCGAGGAAAAAAACTCGCTCTTGCCTTTCTTGATACTCAATAAGGAGCAATCCTTGGAGTACGAGATTATGCGCTCGATAGTAGAACTTGCTCGTACAAAAAAACCTCGTATAACATTGATTACCTCGTTAGAGCCGCTGGGCGGGTATGGAGCCTCAGCGGGCTTCGGGGCTTGGCGCTCCTTTCAAGCACTCGCTGCAGATTTCGATATAGAAACCGTATTCGTATCAGAGGATTTTGATAAGGAAACCGATCTTGTCGTTCTGCTACACCCTCGTATTCAAGATCAGGAATTATTATATGCGCTAGACCAATACATGCTTGCTGGCGGACGCGCTCTTCTGTTTCTTGACCCTTACTATGAGAGTGCGTCTGCGAATCCTCAAAGACGCACGAGTAGCCTCGGGGTGACAATTCCTCTATCATCGAGCTCCTTCCCACTACTTGCGCGCTGGGGCATAACAATACCCGCGGATATGATTGTTGCCGACGAGCAGCACGCAATGCTGATCGACGGTGGCTCTCTAGGGCGTGTCGAGCCTATTCCTCATTTGGCTTGGCTACAGCTCGCAGGCAAATTTCTATCTGATAGAGAACCTGTGCGCAAGATCAACAATTTGATCATTGCGAGCGCTGGCGCGATCCTCCTACAAGAAAAAAACGCCTCGGGCGAAGGTGGTAGCAAAAATAGCGGAGAGGTTAGTAGCATTCCTTTGATACGCTCTAGCGTCGACACAGACCTTCTAGATTTAGACTTCTTCATCAGCGAGCCGCCAGAACTTTTACAGGCTTACGAGGACTTTGAGGCGCAAGGCGAGCAGCGGACTTTGGGCATATCGTTGAGTGGGCGTTTTTCATCTATGTTTGACGAAAGACCAAAAGGAATGAAAGAAGAGGCAAACGGCACTTCGTCACATTTATCTGATAGCGAGAAGCCCTTTAAAGCTATCATCGTGTCGGACGCAGATTTTCTAAATGATCGTTTTTGGGTCGAAAAGCAGAACTTTTTAGGAGAGACTATATTTACTCCATTCAGCGGCAACGGAGCATTTCTTTTGGATGCAGTCGAATGGCTCGTAGGCGTTAAGGGGCTCGCAGGTTTGCGCTCACGCGGTGTCGGAGACAGACCATTGATATATTTAGAACGCCTGCGGCTTCGCGCCGAAGGGCGTTGGCGTCTAGAGCAGAATGCGCTAAACGAAAAATTACAAGAAATAGAACAGCGTCTAGCACAAATACGCGACGCCCAGCAGGAACGAGCCGATGGAGCTCTGAAAGATACGGATGTTGATGGCGAGGTCGTAAAATCTTTCACTCAGCAGTTAGTAGAAACACGCGGGGCTTTGCGTAAAATTCAGCGAGCTTTAAATCGTGATGTAGGCTCCATGCAAACGATCGTGCAAGTCTTCCATGCTATCGCCATGCCGTTATTGGTCGCGTTGTTTTTTCTGATCGTAGTCTGGCGCAGACGCCGCGCCGATTCTAAAGCCGAATAGATAAGGTAGCAGAATAGCCGATGGATACTATCATTCAAACACTACTCGAGTGGAAACTTTGGATTATCGGCGGTTGGTTCGTTGCTATTATTTTTTGCGAGCACACGCTACCTCTACGCCGCGCTCGGCATCGACGGTTGTCGCAACGCTATGTTCGTAACCTTAGTCTATTTGCTCTAAATGGTATTGTTTCCCCGTTACTAGTTCTCTATACGGCGTTTGTAGCGCAATCGCTTTCATTAGGGTGGCGTGGCGAGGGGTGGCAAACAGGCGCATTGCCATTAGTAATTGATTTACTCGTGATCGATTTTTTTATCTATTGGTGGCATCGAGCAAACCACGCAATTCCTTTTTTGTGGCGGTTTCACGAGGTGCACCACTTGGATGATGAACTAGATAGTACCACTGGCGTTCGGTTCCATTTCGGCGAGGTCATTTTGTCTGCGCTGGTGCGCTCGGTCTATGTCGTGCTCTTGGACATCCCGCTCGTCGCTGTTTTGATCGCCGAGATATTATTGCAGATCATTACTTTATTCCACCACGCGAATTTGCGCCTACCTCAGAGATTAGAGCATAAGTTGAGCTATATTTTAGTCTTGCCTCAGTGGCACGAATACCATCACCGCGCTCGTCGTCGCGATACAGATTCTAACTACGGCAATATCTTGAGTCTGTGGGATCGCTTGTTTTCCAGTGCCAATCCGCAGAATACGCCAACGAGCATCGGTATAGGCGTTGAGCGCAAAAGCGATTTGCCGTTATTAAGTCTATTGCTCACACCATTCAGAAGTAGGGGTAAGCGGGGGCTTAGGTGACAAAAGTAATTTAAGCGCTAAACTGGGAAAGGATCATAGCTAGAGTCGGCTAGTTTGCTTGCATCGAGAAAATTTTCTTCGCAAGCATTCAAAAAGCCTGCAGGTGGCGGCAAGTGTTGCCGCAATGCATAGCGCTGGTATTTTTTTTCTAAACCATCGGTTCTTATTTCAAGTCGCATGGCGTGTAGCATTAAAGGTGTTTTTTTTCGCTCCTCACGCGTTATATACAAGGTCTCTCCTAGTATCGGTGTTCCGGCGTCAGCCATGTGTCTGCGTAGCTGGTGCTTACGCCCACTCAACGGACGCAGTAACACCAAGGCTAAACCGCAGCGGTCTAGTAGCGAGAGTTGCGTCTCAGCTGCTTGCTTGCTCTGCTCGTCGTGTGCTCTTGCAAGCGATGATGTATATTTTGCATAGTTTGTTTGCGGCTCTTTAGCAAGTATAGCGCAGTATATTTTCCGAACGCACATGCGCCTGAATAATTTCGACAAGTCCGCCGCAGCACTTCGGTGCTTTGCTACTAGTAGCAATCCACTCGTTGGGCGGTCGAGCCTGTGGACTAATCTAGGTGCTCCTAAATCTTGCGCTAGATTATTGTTTGTAGCCGCATTGCTAAGCATGTAGTCGAGCGAATGGTAAACTCCGCTACCACCTTGGCAAGCCATGCCTGCAGGCTTTGCGATTATCATATAATCTTCCGTGTTTTTAATGATCAGATTTTTAATCTTTTCATACTCGCTAGCATGGCAATAATCATTGGTAGGCTGGCTTTTCGCTTTCTCTAGTCTACAAAATGGAGGCAGGCGCACAGCATCTCCCCCCTCTAGAGTAGCGTTAGCCTTTACCCTCGCGCCATTCAGACGCACCTGCCCGCTACGCAACCACTTATGCAGGAGGCTGTGGGGCGTTGACGGAAGAATTTTTTTAAGAAACCGTTCGAGCCTTTGCCCTTCCTCATCTGCATTCACCACTAAGAGATTGTTAGTATCTGGTTTATGCTCTGTCTGGGAGGGCGGAATCGAGTTCATATACGAATGTTTATATTTTGTAGCGCAATCGCTTTCATGGGCTACCTCGTGCGCCCGATATCGGGTAAAATTTTATTTAACTCATCTATGCCAAGAATGCGCGGAGTTAAAGAAATCGTCTGAGTCGTGATTTTTTGACTCGAATAGTTCTGCTCGCCCGATAGCTTTAAATAGCTTCGTAAGATACTAACCGCCCGTCGTCCTTGTTGGAAAGGTCGCTGGTCAATTATAAAGGCTATCTTCTCTGGCGTTTTCTCGATGATGCTTTTCTGGCTACCCGCAAGACCAAAAATCGCAAGTGGCGCCTGCGTAAGGTCAGCACTTGCCGAGATTACCTCTTGCGTTAGCGCACCATCGTCGAGCCATATTAATGGTGTACTAGGGTTCTTACGCAAGTAACTTCGCAGACGCTTGCTGTCTATCGAGTTCTCCCCAGTCTCTTTATTATTTGTATGCTTACCCTTCCTACCTTGCACGATGGTTAACATTGCAATGGGTCGCCCGAGGGCAGCCGCAATTCCACTACAGATGCGTGCTCTTGCCGGATCGTCGCTACGAGTTCGCAAGCACAGCGAGGGTTTATCACTCGTAGTTAAGGTTCGCATAGCTGCTTGTTTTTTAGCGTGCGCTCCAGCCCGTTTTCCCATCTCGAAGGCATCCATTCCGACAATCGCCAGAACATCTTTGGGTTGCGATTTACTTCCAGTATCTGCGCCGATAAGTACAATCGGTATCCTAGATTGTCGGACATGTCGCTCTATTTGCGCTCGTAGCGAGTAGGGGGCAGCGGTTAGTAGTAACCCCGCAGGCATTTGACTAGTAGGGTTGTTCGAAGATTGCATTATGGTTTCAAGAAAACGTTCGCTCGCCTCGCTACCCTCTCCTGCTTGGTAACGCACACGCAGTCCGTTTTTGAAACCGCCATCAATTATACCATTGCGCATGACCGGCCATATACCCTTGAAACTCGTTCCGCTTGCCCAAAGATTGCGTTGTTGGGCAAAACTTGCGCTTGCTAGGCTGTATGCAAGGATGGTGCATAGGGTAAGAGTTATTATTTTTTTCACTGGTTTTTTCCTTTAGGATTTATAATCCTATCTGCCTCGTCTATGTCATAAACTTGATAAATATATCGCATAAGCATCATAAAAGGATTTTTTAACAAGTCGTCACAGAAAAGGTAAAAATCCGTCTAAAAAGCATCGTTATCGTGTCGCAAAAATTATCACCCGTTCGCCTACCTATCTTTTCGCAAGAAAAAATCGTATTTAGCGATTCGCAAATTATGTCGAATCTGTCCGACTACTATGCTCGCTACTTGTACGATTTTTTAGAAAGTAGCTCAAGCAATTCGCTTTATGTTTTCGCTTACGGCTCGTTAATTTTTCGTCCAGATTTTTTATACGAAGCAAGAATTGCCGCCTGCGTGCGCGGCTTTCGTCGGCGTTTTGGTCTATGGTCGCCCGTCTATCGTGGTAGCATGGAGCGTCCGGGTCTCGTCTTGGGCTTGGATTGCGGCGGCTGTTGCTTGGGAGTCGCATATCGTCTAATGCGTTGCTCTGCGCGAGGTGAGCCATACAAAACATTGCAAAAGCTATGGCGTCGAGAGATGTTTACCGACGCTTACAAGCCAAGAATACTCCGCGCTTACGATAGGGATGGCAAAATCATCTCCCTTTGCTTAGGCTTCGTTTTGCATCGCGCTAGTAGTCAGTACGCAGGTAATGTCGATGAACGCACTCGTCTTTACGCTATCGCAGGAGCTGAGGGTACGCGTGGTAGCAATCGAGAGTACTTGCTAGATACTCAACAAGGTTTGTTGCGCGAATCTATGCGTTGTTCGCACATAGATTCGTTAGCTAAAAAACTAGATGATACTTCGCCCTAGACTCTAGGATGCACTTCCTCTCTACACAGGAAGTCGACCTCGCTTCGTTCGGCGCAGCTTGCGACTTGAAGCAATCAGCGGCAGAGATCATTGTTATGAGCGTCGCTGATAGCGAGTTAGCCGTTTTGTCACGAGCGCAAGATTTCTTGCTCAATGAGAATAAAAATTCTGCCGATTCACAGCCTAGTAGCTGTTCTGATAGTACGCCTAGTCTGAGATTGGCAAATTTGCGCGATCTGCAGCACCCAGCATCGGTTGATCTTTACATAGAAAAAACCCTAGCCTACTCGCAGGTGGTCATCGCACGCCTCTTAGGGGGGGCAGAGTATTTCCCGTACTTCTGCGATCAGGTCGAGCAGGCTTGTCGAGAACATAAAATCGCGCTGGCTTTCCTTGCCGGCGATGGGCAAGAAGATTTGTCGTTATATCGTCGTTCAACCATCTCAATACGCGATTTACGACTCCTTCACAGATACCTATTAAATGGAGGCATTCGCAACTGTATAAATTTTTTGCGTGCAGCGAAGTGTCTTATTAGCTCTAAGAGCAGTGATAAAACTTCTGCTTTACGCGCGCCTCTCGAGCCAGTGCAAGAATTACCAGAGGCTGGGCTGTACGTCTCTACACAAACAAGCGGCAAAATCGTTTCAAGCAATGATGCCCCTCAGGCACTTTTACTTTTCTATCGTGCGTTGGTTCAAGCTGGCGACACCGAGCCTGTCGACGGACTTATCTCGGCTTGCGCTAAACAAGGGATCACGCTTACGGCTATGTACGTTTCTAGCTTGAAGTCTAAGAGGGCTTTGCTGTTTTTGCAAAAATACCTTAAGGAATCGCCGCCTAGCGTTTTCCTAAACGCTACAGGTTTTGCCTTAGGCGAGGGAGAAGACCCTCTTGCTCGTTGCGATTGTCCAGTCTTGCAGGTTGCTTTTTCTTCTACTAGCTACGACGTTTGGCAAGAAAGCTCGCAAGGGTTAAAGCCAACAGACTTGGCTATGCAGGTTGTGTTGCCAGAGATGGACGGGAGGATTTTCACGCGTGCTACAGCATTTAAACGGCGTGCGCTAATGCAGTCGCATACGCAGTTTTCACCGATCCGCTTTCACTCATCGAGCGATCGTTGTGACTATGTCGCACGCTTAGCTGCTGCTTGGCTACGGTTGAGATCGCTTGAAAATCGTGAGAAACATCTAGCCATAATTTTGCATAACTATCCCTATCGTGATGGTAGGATTGCCAACGGGGTTGGACTCGACACGCCGCGGTCCTTGCAGACTATCCTAACGACTCTTGCTGATGCGGGTTATGATTTGGGTAACTATTCGGATGGTGCTTCTAATGGCGCGCTAGAGAGTCGTTTCGATTCTGATCTTCTTCTTGCTCGCTTGCGCTCAGGACCTACAAACGAGGACCCTCGTCGTATTAGTGATTCTCCTGTGCGTTTGTCGGCGTCTAGTTACGCACGATTTTTTCATGCCCTCGCGCCCTCCTTGCGTGAGGATGTCGAGCGTCTATGGGGTAAGGTTTCTTCCGATTTTTGTTCCGATCCGTTTTTTCATCATGCTAGCAGCAAAGATAAAGAGTGCGGAGCGAAGACTTCTTCGGGCTATTTTTCTCTACCAATTATCTTATTAGGAAAGGTCGCTATATGCCTTCAGCCTTCGCGTGGTTATGATCGCGACCCTGCGGCTATCGCCCACGATCCTGCTTTAGCACCGCCGCATAGTTATCTGGCTTTATACTATTGGCTTGAACGCGTATGGCGTAGTGCGGCTATGATGCATTTAGGAAAGCATGGCACGGCTGAGTGGTTGCCGGGAAAATCGTTAGCGCTTTCTAATTCTTGTGCCTGCGAGGCGGTTCTTTCAGCGCTTCCGCACTTGTATCCTTTTATCGTCAGTGATCCTGGTGAGGGCACGCAAGCAAAGAGGCGAGGTTCGGCTGTTATATTGGATCATCTTTCGCCCCCGCTCTCCCGCTCGATGCTATACGGTGATAGTGCAGAGTTGGAGCGTTTGCTCGACGAGTATGCTGAGGCGCGTCTATTGCATCCGCAGCGCGCTCGCGTCTTGGTCGGAAAGGTTGCCGAGTTGGGAGAACGAAGTGGGTTATTAGAGGAATGTGGCATCGACTCTACAGATTTGTCGCGCATAGAGGATATTGATGATGCCTCACGCGCCGTGTTGTTGTCACGCCTTGACGGTCATATATGCGATTTAAAGGAACTGCAGATACGCAATGGGCTACATCGTTTTGGCGAACAGCAAGAAAGGCAAGAGCGAGTTAAATCATTGTGCGCGTTACTCCGACTCTCACGCGGCAATACAGCAGAACAAGAATCCCTACCCTGCGCCTTGGTAAAAGATTTATCGCAAGACGCGCTTGATATTTTCCCTAGCGAGTTTGATCCCCTAGATCAATCTAAATACGGCAATGCTTGGATTGGTGGTTGCCCTAGTATACTCGCGTCTTACGCTAACAAGCGCAGTGGCAAATCTTTTCGCTGTTGGGGAGATGTCGTCGCGGCACTTGAAAACTATAGCGAGGCGTTGGTCGCAGGTGAGGCTATGCCGCCTCAACATTTTGCCGCAACTCGTTCTGTTTTAAATTGTCTACATACTGAAATAGCTCCGTTGTTTGATTCCTGCGCACCGCAGGAGTTATCTTCGGTGTTGCGGGGGTTCTCTGGTCGTTTCGTAGCACCAGGACCGTCTGGCGCGCCTTCGCGAGGACGCATTGAGGTTTTACCAACAGGGCGTAATTTCTTTTCGGTCGATGTGCGCGCGCTTCCATCTGTAAGTGCTTGGCAGTTGGGGTGGCACTCGGCAAGTCTACTGGTTGAGCGTTATCGAGAAGAGCATGGTTGCTATCCTCTTCGAATGGCATTAAGCGCCTGGGGCACGGCGTGTATGCGTACAGCGGGTGAAGATGCAGCGCAAATGCTCGCCTTGATGGGAGTGCGCCCTATTTGGCAGACAGGCTCGGGGCGTGTCGATTCTTTCGAAGTTTTGCCACTAGATGTTTTGGGGCGTCCTAGGGTTGATGTTACGCTGCGTATTTCTGGCTTTTTCCGTGACGCATTCCCCCGATTGATAACCCTTCTTGACCGTGCAGTGCAAGCGGTTGGTAGTTTGCAAGAGGAGAGAGAGGCAGACAATCCTCTTGCTGCTAGCATAAAATCAGAGCACGCACTATTGGGCGATAGCGCGAGGTACCGTATCTTTGGCTCGGCTCCAGGTAGCTATGGTACGGGGTTGAACATACCGCTCGATAGTGGTGATTGGCAAGAAGAGCAAGATTTAGCGCAGACTTATCTTCAACAGACGAGTAGCGCATATAGTGCAGATGGGGTTTGTATGGACGCACGCCTTGCACTTGAGCATCGGTTGAGCTCGCTCGACGCCATCATTCACAACCAAGATAACCGAGAACACGATATCCTTGATTCTGACGACTATTATCAATTCGAGGGAGGATTGGCACTCGCAGCCTATGCTTTGTCTGGTAAGCGTCCTACGATGTATCATAACGATCACTCGCGTCCTAACGCTCCGCGCATATCGCGTCTAGAACACGAAATTGCACGAATCGTGCGGGCTCGAGCAGTTAATCCTAACTGGATCGCAGCTATGCGAAAGCACGGCTACAAAGGAGCAAGCGAAATCGCAGCTACCCTCGACTATCTATTCGCCTTCGCCGCAACGACAAGACTTGTTAAAGATAGGCATTTCGATATGCTCTTCGACGCTTACTTGGCAGATAAAAAAACTCTCGATTTTCTTGCCCAAGCTAACCCGTCCGCGTTGAAAGATATGCAGTTGCGGTTTCAAGAAGCTAGAGAACGAAAATTATGGCAAACACGCAGGAACGATATTCCCGCTCTGTTGGCACAACTGGCGCAGAAATAAAAGGTGCCACCTAAATAGCAAATCGATAAAAAAACCTTGCTAGTAGCAGAGGTTATGGTTACTATCGCTAGTGCGTGTGGGGTGGGGAGGATGAAATTAATATAAGCTAATAGTAGCTATCGTAAGCGGTGCGTAGTGCCACTCGTGCTGGTAGTCTTCTGTGTGATTTTTTATATTTTCATTGCGGCTATACTAGTGTAAATAGTATGCATAACGAGGAGATTATGGTATGCAAAAAAATTTGAAACTACTTTTTACTAGAGGGAGAGCAGTAGCTAGTCGGACTCGCGTCGTTCTTCCGTCTCGTTACGATTGCGGTTTCTTTAATGTTCGTGTGTTGTCTTGCTTTTTGGTTGCAGGGCTACTCGCTATCTATGTTCAGAAATTCCCTAGCGCTAAAGCACAAGATGTAGCGCAAGGCGAAACACTTACCTTAGATTCGACTATTCGTAAGATGCTATCGCAAAATGGTGAGTTTTTGGCAGAAAAAGCAGAGCATAAGGCAAGAAAGCTTGGGCGTTACTCGGCTCTTTCCAGTTTGTTGCCGACTGCGGCTATTCGTGGTGGATACAATTTTATCAATGGATATAAGTCAACTACCCCAGCCTCTCCTGGTATTACTGGACCAGGTAGCAACACTAGGTGCGATAGCTCCGGCGGCACTCAAAGAAGTGATTCTTCCAGCGTATTTAGCTGCGACGATCTGGGCTACGATGTAGATGTAACGGTCACACAGCCGTTATACTCGCGTCGCTTTTACAATGTTGCAGAGAGCTTTGCGAACTACAGAGGAGGTCACCATCGCTTGCACGTTAGAGCTAACGACTTTATTCTGGAAACGATCCAATCCTACTTAGAGGTTCAGACAGCAGTCGAACAGCGAGAATACGCTGAAAAAAACCTCGAAGGTATACGGAAACTTTTCAATCGAGTTAAAGCGCGGGCGCAGGTCGATCCTGGGCAGCGCTACCTTCTCAACCGCGCTCAGACGCGTTTGTCGCTGGGAGAGGAGGATTTTAGTAAGTCTCGACAGCTAGAGGTCGTAGCACGTTCAAGGCTGGCGCGCTTGATCGGAGAAGACTTTGGAGATATGGAAAAAAGTCCAAAACTAGAAGGTTTGCCCGAAAGCGTAGAGGATTCGATGGTGCTCGCAAGGGAGAAAAACCCCGCTTTGCTTGCGGCGCGAGCAGAGGTTAAAAGCCGAGCACAGGCAACGCTGGGAGCTTGGAGCGGGCTCGTGCCTGAGATAAACCTATCCTATAATTATCGCAATTCGCGAAATCAAAGCGGTTTCAATAGGACTATAGAAGAGCATAGTGTCAGCATCGGCGGAATCTACGAATTTTCATTAGGTTTTGCCCCCGTTTTCGATGCGTTGGGGACGCAGCAACGTTTGAAATCGGCTCGTTATCTACGTTTCGATGCAGAGCGGCGCATCGAGGAAGAAGTGAACAACGCTTGGATAGAGATATCCGAAAGTCGCCGCATCCACGCGCAAGCGTTACAGTTTCTGGAAGCAACCGAGCGCGAGCGGAATGCCTATCGCAGACAATTCAGCGCAGGGCAACGCAATTTACTTGATTTACTGAATATCCAAAACGAGTTTTTTGCAGCTCAGCAAAGAGAGCTTAGCGCACGAGTCGCAAAAGAAGTAGCTCGCTATAGAATTCTTGCGACAATTGGCGAGCTAACAGCAAGGTTTGGCGGTTTATAACAAAGAATTCTCTAGCGTTATAAACAATTATAGAAACTACATTCTAATCGCGGATGCTCGCATTAGGAGCAAGTCGGACATTTAGGGTTTTTCTCGCATGCAAATTCGCTAAATTGCCCAGCTAGTGCGTCATACCATAAGAGATGATTTTGTAGGCGCGAGGGTTTGCCTAGTAAGCATTTCAATGCTTCCGCAGCTTGTATAGACCCCATGACTCCTGTTGTCGGGGCGAATATACCTACCGTGTCACAACGAGGTATATTGATGAAATTCGGTTCTTCTCGGTGCAGGCAACGATAGCAGGGGGCGTTCGCGACTCCCGGATGCAGGCGTATAAGGCATGCGTTGAATGCTATAGCAGCCGCACTGAGCAGAGGCTTTTTTTGTGCAAGGCAAGCTAGGTTCAATGCATCTCGGGCAGAAAAATTGTCGTTGCAATCTAGGACAACCTCGCAAGTCTGCAGCAATTGTTCTGCGGATTTATGGTTCAATCGTAAGTTATGGGCTATTATCTCTATATCAGGGTTTAGCAAAGATAAAGTATCTTTCGCGCTATAGCTTTTTGGGCGTCCTATATCAGGTGTCGTGTACAATATTTGACGCTGCAGATTGTCCAGCGAAACCTTATCTGGATCGATGATATGTATGCACCCTACACCGCTCGCGGCTAGGTAGAATAGTGCCGCGCTACCTAGTCCTCCCGCACCGCATACAGCGACGCTGCTCTCTGCTATGCGCCTTTGTCCTTTCTCTCCTATTTCTGGTAGCATCAAGTGGCGAGAGTAGCGCTGCAAAAATCGATTTTCCTCTTCATCGTCTTTTGCGCTATACTCTTGTTTGGGAAGAATGTCTTGTATCTCGTTTTGCATATTTCAAGAATGTAACTCCGTTTGGTTTTAGAATAGCATAGTATGTCAAAAAAAAAATATTCACACGACGATAGCCATAATAATCTTCCTATTTCAAAAATGACCTTTGAAGATGCGCTGGCCGAGCTAGAGCGTATCGTACAAAAACTAGAACAAGGATTATCACATTTAGATACATCGATCACAACTTATGAACGAGGTGAGGACTTGAAAGCTCATTGCGAACATTTACTCGCGCGCGCGCAAGGGCAAGTTGAAAAAATAACTTTAACTGCCTCAGCCAAGAAAACGGATAACTCCAATAGTGCTAATGTTGATGAAGCGGTGGAGGGGGAAGAAGAACTTGTTGCTCGTAGTAGTTCCGCTACTATACGAGGGGACGGTGGAAAAGAAGAACTCATCTATGATAGCGCATCACCTGCAAAGCCGTCGGTAGAGCCGTCTGCTGACCTTGTTGGGCGCGATTAAAAAATTTACGCGGACGTTTGAGAGATTCGTAAGTGAAAAATTTTTCACAAAATTTTGTAAAAGAAGATGGCATTGCCTCTGCACAGGTTGGCAATGTTTTTAGTGCTGGTGATGCTAATAATTTGGTCTTGGTTGCACTTGCAGAGGCTAAGCGGCGAGTTGATAGGCGTTTGCGCGAGGTGTGGCGTTCGCAAAAAGGAGTTGGACGTCATCTTTGGCATGCGATGCGAGCTGGTATTTTCGGGGGAGGTAAGCGTTTGCGCCCCTTCTTGGTTTTTGCAAGCGCAGATTTCGCCAAAAAAATTAATCTTAAGAAAATTTCTCCTGGTAGAGATTATCCTCTAGAAGTAGAAGATGAGATGCAGCGTGTTGTTGATGATGCGGCGGCAGCTGTCGAGTTAGTACATAGCTACTCTTTAATTCACGACGATTTGCCTGCTATGGATGGCGACTTAATACGCCGTGGCAAACCGAGCGTGCATGTTAGTTTTGGTGATGGGCAAGCTATTCTTGCAGGTGATGCGTTGCTAACTTTGGCTTTTGAAGTACTTGCACCATCGCCTCCTTTTCATTCTAGCGCTCGTGACCTGCGCGTGCGCCTGGCTTTAATTAATCACCTAGCTGTAGCAGCAGGGGGTTTAGGTATGGTAGGTGGGCAGAGTTTGGATATTGGCTATGCTGATAGTTCTACTGGCGATCATTCAGATGCTGAGAGCATAAATTTAATTCACAAGCGCAAGACTGGGGCCTTGTTGTGTGCGTCTTGTATGCTCGGTGCTTTCTGTGTCGATGCTAGCGAAAGCGTGCGAGCAGCCTTAGAGGTTTATGGGCGAGCGTTAGGGTTTGCCTACCAGATTATCGATGATTTGTATGATGCCGATGTATCGGAGAATTCGTCGTCTTCACCTCAACTTTCACCTTGTTATGTGCGTGCTTTTGGTAAGGAGGTTGCGATAAACGATGCGCGAGCACTCTGTAATCAAGCTGATAATGCGTTATCTGACTTTGGCGATGATGCTAGTTTACTTCGTTCTTTAATTTTAAAATTGAGGGAGAAAGTCGATGATGCATAAAAAATTAGAAACGGAAGTGAAACAACTTGCCTCTGTTGCAGATTTAAAAAACATGACAATTCAGCAATTACAACAGGTTGCAGACGACGTGCGTGCAGAACTAATTAAAGTAGTTTCGCAAACGGGTGGACATTTAGGTGCTGGACTCGGTGTCGTCGAACTAACCATAGCATTGCACGCCGTTTATAATACGCCATACGACCGACTCGTATTCGACGTAGGGCATCAAGCTTATCCTCATAAAATACTTACCGATCGGCGAGAAAAACTGCATACGCTACGGCAAAAAGGAGGGCTATCAGGTTTCACCTCACGCGCAGAAAGCAAGTTCGACCCCTTCGGTGCAGCGCATAGCTCGACCGCATTATCCGCAACTCTGGGATTCGCCGTCGCTCGCGATATGCAGAAATCTGAACGCCGAGTAGTATGCATTATCGGAGACGGCGCAATGAGCGCAGGCATGGCTTACGAAGCGATGAATAACGCAGGCGCTCAAAGGTCCGCTATACTCGCTATACTAAACGATAACGATATGTCCATATCGCCGCCAGTCGGCGCAATGAGCGCATACCTATCGCGCTTGCTCGTCTCACGACCAGTGCGTAGCATACGCAAACTCCTACGCGGTACCGCTTCCCTCGCTCCGCAGCCTATAGCAGACGCAATGCGCAAGGTTAGCGAAAAAACATTCGGCTCGCTAACAGGCGGTACCCTATTCGAGCAGATGGGCTTTCGCTATGTAGGACCAGTAGATGGACATAGACTCGAGGCACTCGTGCCGCTATTGCGGGCATTACGCAAGGAAAAAGGGCCTATCTTGTTGCACGCCATTACACGCAAAGGCAAAGGCTATGCCCCCGCTGAACGCGCTGAGGATAAGTTCCATGGCGTCACCAAATTCGATATCGTCTCTGGTAAGCAGCATAAGAAAAAATCTAACTCGCCTACATATACCTCAGTCTTTGCCAATCGCCTAATCGAGCATGCGCGTGTAGATGAAAAAATAATCGCCATCACAGCTGCCATGAAGCAGGGAACAGGGTTGGATGCTTTCGCGCGTGAATTCCCTTCTCGATGCTTCGATGTGGGTATCGCCGAGCAGCACGCCGTTACCTTCGCCGCCGGCTTGGCTTGCGAGGGTTTGCGTCCCGTCGTCGCCATCTATTCAACCTTTCTACAGAGAGCTTACGATCAAGTAGTGCACGATGTCGCCATTCAATCTTTGCCCGTTCGCTTCGCCTTAGATCGCGCAGGTTTAGTCGGCGCCGATGGCGCTACGCACGCAGGCTCGTTCGATCTATGTTATCTATGTTGCTTGCCTAACTTCATCGTAATGGCTCCCGCCGATGAAGGCGAGTTGGCGCGGATGCTAGCAACCGCACTTACTATAGATCATTGCCCTAGCGCTTTTCGCTATCCGCGTGGCGCTGGCGTCGGGCTCGCCATACCTAATCCCGCAGAGCCATTAGAAATTGGCAAGGGACGAATCATCGATAAGGACAAAACAAGAGGCATCGCCATCGTCTCGTTAGGTACTATGTTAGGTGCGGCTAAAGAGGCGATGATGCTACTAAGGGCTCGGGGATTACGGGTAACGCTCGCCGACGCTCGTTTCGCAAAGCCCATCGACCAGCAACTATTGGGTGATTTAGCTGCCGCTAACGACGTTCTCGTAACCTTAGAGGATGGCGCGATGGGTGGCTTCGCCGCACAAGCGATGCGCGCGTTGACCGACTTGGGGCTATCGTCTGGAGTCACTTTCGTGCCTATCACTCTGCCCGATCGCTTTGTCGCGCAGGCGAGCCAAGAGGAGCAGTATGCCGAAATTGGTTTGGATGCTGAAGGGATTGCGCAACGCATTCTCGCTGCCTTGGACAATCAGGGCTTAACCGCCACCGAAGTAGTCGGCGGCGTAGCGAGCTAGGAGCAAATTGGAGAAATTTTAGAAGCTGGGTTTGGTGCTAGTTTGCGCTTAATCGGAGATGCATTCTAAAAAGCGTAAATAAAAAAAGAAATTCACCTTTTTATAAAATATGTATGTATGTGCTAGAATCCGAGCGAGTCGCTAGTAAAAAAATATACTCGTCCAGCAAGGAGATGGTGGTCATGCCAGCAGAATTTCCAGACTCCACCTATTCTAGCCAACAGCGTCTCTTAATCTTTATATTTTTGGTCGAGCATGATTATTATGTAAACTACTTCCCCTTTGAAATTTTAATAAGTACCTCTATACTCATCTGGCTTTGGTCTAAAGTTGAAAATGATAAATCGCAACACAAAGGCACTTCATAAACTAAAATACATAAACCACTAAAAAACTCTAACTAGCAGATGCACTTCAGCTTTTACATTTTGCGATAGCAATCAAAAAAAAGTGAGAAGCTATTGACCTAAGTATCTATTTGCTATAAGAATCGTACTGAGGGCTCGCATAGAACGCTATTGTATGGCGAATGCTTTTGCTGAGAATAGAGATATACTACCGAGCAGGCGGATTGTTGCCTGCAGTAAGATGTGCGAGAAAAACCATGGCTACTAGCAGTTCATCGAAACATATACCACTAGTTAGTAACTTTAGTGGTTTTTTTGCCAAATTTTCGGCAAAGGTGTCAATTTTTCTTTCTATTCTGCGAGTAAAAAAATCTGTAAATGCTGAGGCTAGTAGTAAGTATGTAGCTAGCCAGTGGTCAAGAGTGATGATGGAAGAAGTTCGCGAAGCGCGAAGGTTAGGTAAGACTTTTAAATTTAGCCAAAGTCATGATGAGCGTCTGGATAAGCTACTGAAAGAGACTCCGCTAGGTCTATGCCGCGATGAAGATTGGGAGAAAATGCGCGATGTCGGTGCGGAGATAGTCGATTGAGTCGTGTCCCGAAGGAAGGGGATATTGTTATTTGCGATTTTACTCACGGAGCTAAGGGAAGTGAGATAAAATTTGAACGCCCCGCACTAGTGGTATCAAGCGAAGAATTTAATAGAAAATTAGGTCGGTTAGCGTGGGTTTGTCCCATAACTAAAGGTAGTGCTAAAGTAGCAAAGTCCACAGGCTATGCTGTCGATTTAAAAAGAAGCTGCAAAAAAACAAAAGGATTTGTGCTGGTAAATCAATTGCGCTCGATAGATTTAAAAGAGCGCAACGCTAAAGTCGTAGATGGGGTCAATAAAGATGCGCTTAACGAGTTGTTAGACGACGTGCATAGTAGAATTTTAACTGCTGTAGGGATGTAATGATGGCAGCAAAAAATGTTTCCTGCTAACCGCTAAATCGTATAATCGCTCTCAGGCTCGTAACTCTCGTTCGCCGCAATAATCGCAAAAGCAGCACTCGCAAGTCGCGACGCAGCCTGGTCAGACCTGCTAGTCAATACGATCGGCACCAAGCCACCGACAACTATTCCCGCAGCACAGCCTCCACCAACCCATACCAACGCCTTAAATAACGCATTACCCGCAACGATCTCAGGCACAAGCAAACCATTCGCCCTGCCCGCAACAACCCCGCCCACACCCTTCAATCTCGCCGACGCAGCTACTAACGCAACATCAAACGATAGCGGACCTCCAACATCCGCTATATACTCAAGGTGCTTACTGCCCCAACGCGCTAGCGAGCCTGCAACAAGGCTCGTAGGAATCGTATCCGACTCCTGCTCACTCGCAGACAAAATCGCTAAACGAGGGCGGAAAATACCAACCGCACGCGCTAAATGACCCATATAACGCAACGCGTCTTGTTTCGTACGCTCGTCAGGCGAAACATTCACCGCGCAATCAGAAAGAAGTATTCCACCAGATGTATCCGCATCCGCAGACTCCGCGCTTGGCGGCGTGATGTAAAAAATATGCACCATGCGACGACCGCTAACTCGCAAGCCCGCATCCTTGCTCAATAACGCTCGCATAAAGTCGTCCGTCTTAACAGAACCCTTCATAACTATTTGCACCTCGCCCTTAGTCGCCAAGCGTGCCGTCTCAACGCTAATCTCAGAAGTAGCGCAGTCGTGAATACTCATCGAATGTAGCGAAATCTTATGCTCACGCGAAAGCGAACGAATGCTCTCGCCATCGCCAACTAATGTAATCTCGCCCAAGCCAGCGTTGCGAATAGAAACCGCTCCCTCCAATGCCGTAAGCGTGTCCGCGCCAGCCAATGCAAAACGCAAGGGGGCTCCACTAGTGCTGAAAAAGCGCGCTCGACGCAATAAGTCAGAAGGACAAACAGGCGTCAGAGGTGATATAAAACTCACTAATAACTCAACCTAAAATAATAAAGAGAAATAGCGAGGCTCTAGCATAAAGCGCCTAATCTAACTCACGAAACATTCGTGTGCTTATACTTCTGCATCAAACGCTGCGGTTTCTTCAATGCATCACGCCTAAACGGATCGCCAAGCTCTTGCGTCGCCATACACTCAATTATCGTGCAACGATCATTGCCAATAGATTGCTTCAACGCATCGCCAATTTGATCCGCACTATCAACAACTATACCCTCCGCACCCATAGCTTGCGCTATCTTCGCAAATGACGGATTCGTAAGGTTCGTACCGATAAAGCGATTAGCATAAAAATCAATCTGATTCTTCTTCTCCGCTCCCCATTGACCATTGTTAAATACCACCGCAACAACCGGTATCTGCTCACGCACGCAAGTCAAGGTCTCCTGCAAACTCATACCCCAAGCACCATCTCCAACATACGCAACCGCAGGGCGCGATGGGTGCGCTACCTTCGCTCCTATCGCCGTCGGAAACGCATAGCCACAATTACCAAAACTCATCGCCGCAAAAAAACTGCGCGAATCCTCAAAGCGAAGATACGAATTCGCAACAGAACATATATTTCCTATGTCCGTCGTCACCATCGCATCCTTCGGTAAAGCGCGCTCAAGCTCGCGCAATATACGACGAGGTGCTATCGGAGTGCCAGAATCCTGTCCCCAAGTATTCAACTCGTCCTCCCAATCCTTGCGCTGCTTGCTAACCTCTCGCAAGCGCTGCTCCTTATTCGAAGAACATAAAAGCGGGCGGTTGTCCGATTGCAAGCGGCTCAAAATCTCCCCCGTAGCAGCCTTCGCATCCGCACATATTCCAACATCCGTACGCTTTACCAATCCCAAAACTCGAGGATTGCGGTCAACTTGCAACAACTTCGCTCCCTTAGGCCAGTAGTCAATTCCATGCTGAGGTAAAGTGCCAAAAGGACCCAAACGCGTACCCAACGCAATAACTAAATCCGCCTGCGACAATAAATTCATCGCAGCCTTCGAACCCTGATAGCCTATAGGACCAGTCCACAAAGAATGCGTGCAAGGAAACGAATCGTTGTGAAGATAAGTGTTTACTACAGGCGCTGATAAATGCTCCGCTAATGCAATAACCTCCGAAACTCCATCGCTCATGACAACTCCGCCACCAGATAAAATAACCGGAAACTTCGATTCCTTGATCAACTTAACCGCTCGCGATAGCGATTCATCACCACCACTCGCTCCCTCAATAAGCAACGGATTCGGAAGGTCGTCCTCAACCTCGCCGTAAAACATGTCACGCGGGATATTATATTGCGCAGGACCTCGCTCAAGGCGCGCGTAGTCAAAACAACGCGAGAGCAACTCCGCTACTCGCTGCTGGTTGCCAACATGCGCCTGATACTTCGTTATCTTCTCAAAAAATGGAAGCTGTTCCGTCTCCTGAAAGCCTCCTAACCCTTGCGTGTTCGAGCCAGTCTCAGGCGTAAAAACTACCATAGGCGTGTGCGCCCAATAAGCCGCCGCTACTCCCGTAACAAAATTCGTGATGCCAGGACCATTCTGCGCAAGGCAAACACCAACCTTGTTGCTCGCGCGCGCATAACCGTCCGCCATATGCGCTGCTCCCTGTTCGTGCGCTACCGAAATAAAGCGAATGCCCGCCGTATCAAATAAGTCCAGCGCGTCCATAAATGCAGAGCCAACTATCCCAAATACATCCTTGACGCCTTGTCTAACCAATACTTCTACTATCGCTTCCGAAGGGGTAATCTTTGCCATCTCTATATATTCCTTTTACAAATGATGTTCTTATTTTAAAATCGCACCGCTAACACGATACATAGTCGAGCTAAGCAACACATAATACTAGCAGAAATACACGCATAGTCTTTGTCAAAACGCTGTCAAAACGCTGTCAAAACGCCAATCCTCGCAAATTAATACAAGGCAACTGTTATCTAGAGCAGGCAACCTCAAAAACTACCAGCCCGTGTTCGTTAGATTCACGAATGGACTCGCACCAGACAGCAGATCAGCTCAAACGCATCAATCCTAGCACAATAAGCACAATGCTACATATTTAGACCTAAAACAAGACTTTATTAATGCATTATCAATACATTTCGCAAAAATCAATACCCCGCGAAAATAGACTTTTTTCTTATATTTCAACCCTCGTATATGCTAATGTCAACCTCGTCCCAAATTTGAATTGCCTAAGAGATCGCTTATGCAAGAGGGCGCATAAGAAGAGGGAACTATGCGCTCTACGGGAAGGAAACTATTTGTAAAATAAACCTTGTGGGCAAAGGATTCTTCTGTCGTAAAGTAAATCAAATAAACGTTAAGCAACTCAAATCAAGAAAATAAATCAAGAAAACCTGGTAAGAAAACCTGAGAGAGGTATACACGATGCTCGAATCGCTATCTGAAAATGTCACCGCCATTCGTAATGTCAATTCTTTGGAATCATACTGGATGCCTTTTACCAATAATCGCGCTTTCAAAGCGCAGCCAAGGGTAATCGCAAAAGGCAAAGGGGTAGAGGTCTGGGATCAAGACGGTAGGCGCATGCTAGACGGATCGTCTGGACTCTTCTGCTCACCAGCAGGCCATTGTCGTAGCGAAATCGCTCAAGCCGTATATAAACAATTACAGGAAAATAGCTATGCCAGCTCCTTCGGCACCTCCCATCCCATCAGCTTCCTCTTCGCAGAACGACTAACCAGATTGTTACCAGAAGGAATAGATTACGCATTCTTTACAAACTCAGGCTCAGAATCAGTTGATACCGCGATGAAAATAGCTCTCGCATACCATCGCGCAAAGGGAGACGGGCATCGTCTGCGATTCGTATCAAGAGAAAGAGCATACCACGGTGTCAACATGGGCGGAACATCCCTATCCGGTATGGTGCAAAACCGTGAAACCTTCGCACTAACTCTACCAAACATCTCAACTATAAGGCATACCATGTGCAAGGAAAATTCCTTCGAGCGCGGGCAGCCAAACGAAGGAGCACATCTCGCAGATGACCTAGAAAGGCTATGCACAACATACGGCGGGGAAACCATCGCCGCCGTATTCATCGAGCCTGTCGCAGGGTCAACCGGCGTCCTCGTGCCGCCTAAAGGCTATCTGCAACGCATAAGACAAATTTGCGATAAATACGGAATCTTGCTCATACTAGACGAAGTGATAACAGGCTTCGGAAGACTCGGAGACCCTTTCGCATCGCATACTTTCGACGTCAAGCCAGATATTATGACCATGGCTAAAGCTTTGACTAACGGATGCGTGCCTATGGGTGCCGTCGGCGTTCATAAAAATATATATCAAGCCGTAGTAAACGCAGCTCCAGAAAATAAAATCGAATTTCCACACGGATACACATACTCCGCACATCCCGCAGCTTGCGCCGCAGGATTGGCTACGCTCGATATATACGAAAAAGAAAACCTCTTCGAGCGCGCAAAAAGCCTAACTCCATACTTCCTCGACGCCGTTTGGTCGCTCAAAGAACATCCTAAGGTTAAAGACCTGCGCGGATACGGGCTGCTCGCAGGTGTTGAAATACACAATAACGGCGGGCAAGTAGGAGAAAAAGGCACAAATCTACAAAAAAATCTATTCCATAATGGTATGCATGTAAAAATAACCGCCGACGTCGCTATCTTGTCACCACAGTTCATCATCGAAAAAAATCAAATAGACGAAATGATAGATATTTTTCGCAAAACACTTGACTCTGATGCTTGATGGCAATAGAAACTACAGCAAAGGGTACTCGCAGTTTACGCTCGTCGTGGTCTGAATACTAAAAAAACAGAGAGTGACGGCATTCAAAACAAAATATTGAGAGAGAGTGCACTACGGGTAGCAGGCAGTACAGCAGGCTCTTCAGAGGTAGCACTCGGTGAGAATTACCTTAAATAAAACCTCTCATAAAACTAACTTTGGAGTTATGTGATGAAGCATTTCTTAAAATTACTCGCAGTGACGCTAGTAGCTACTAGCTTCGCTGTTCCCGCCCGCGCCGCAGATGTCAATCTCGGATACCAGCTGGTATTAGGCCCTTGGAAGGCTAAGATGAAAGAAATTGGAAAAAATGGTCTCGCTGGAAAATCCGTCAACCTTATCCAGTTCAACTCAGGTGCCGACGTCATAAGCGCTTTCGCTGCTAAAGCCGTCGATATCTCCTTAAACGGATCATCGCCTACAGCAACAGGATTTAGTAAAAAAATACCGATCCATGTAATATACGTCTACGATAACATCAATGACGCTGAAGCTTTGGTCGTCAAAAAAGGGATTGCCTCGCCTAAAGACTTGGTCGGTAAAAAAATCGCCGTGCCTTTCGGTTCAACAACCCATTTCCACATGATTTTCGCATTGAAAGCTAATGGAATCGATCCAAAATCCGTAAATGTCTTGGATATGTCACCTCCAGACATGACCGCAGCTTGGAAACGCGGAGACATCGATGGTGGTTTCGTTTGGGACCCCGCTCTGTCAGTGTTGAAAAAGAACGGACAAGTCCTGCTTACTTCCGGTGATCTAAGCAGAATGGACCCTAGAAAAGCAACCTTCGACGCTATGGTAGCTCGAAAAGAATTCACAAGCGAAAACGAAGAATTCACTTGTAAGTTCGTTAAACTAGTGTCCGAAGCAGATGCAGACTATCGAAAAAACCCTGCAATGTACGGACCAGGATCAAAAAATGCTAAAATGATTGCTTCCTCTTTGGGTAGTAGGCAGGCAGAAGTCGGGGGCGTGCTCGCGCTTTACGATTATCCTACTATCGATCAGCAAATCTCTAAAGCATGGCTCGGCGGCGGCGTCGCAAAAGCGCTGAAGTCTACCGCCATGTTCCTTGAAGAGCAGGGCAAAATCGATAAAGCTCTATCTAGCTACAAAGGTGCCGTGACAACAAAGTTTGTCAAAATGGTCAAAGCAGGTAAGTGCTAATCAGCAGTATCATAAAATTTCGCTACGCTTACGCTTGGCAAACTATGATACAGCTGCATTAACTTGTGAGCTTTTCGCATAACACTCCCCCGCGTAAATGCGTGGGGGAGGCGAGGCAATAAAACTAGAAATTAAAGAAAAACTGACTTTACTACTCATCTAACTCATTCGTGAAAAGTAAGGATCGTACAGACCTGTAATATACATTTGTAACTCGAGGGTGACTCTCGACAGAACGGCATATACATATAATCAGTAAAATAGGC
Organism: Alphaproteobacteria bacterium; assembly: GCA_014238535.1. Taxonomy (GTDB): domain Bacteria; phylum Pseudomonadota; class Alphaproteobacteria; order JABAAW01; family JABAAW01; genus JABAAW01. Next base: position 513 of record JABAAW010000010.1, on the reverse strand, counting down.
AGTAACCTACACTAGGACTTGCGCTAGGGTTAACTCTGCCCGCAATGCTACAACTATAAAATGGCATGGTGCGATAATGTGGGGGAATAGCAACAGGAGATAACGGAGATGGTTTATGATAAAAAAAGATGACGCATCACAAAATGCTTTAGCTCTCGAAAAAATAGGCGTCGTTTTCCCCGCAAGCTTAGGGTCAGGCGATGTAGTCGCACTGAATAATGTCAATTTAAGTATGAAAGACCGCGAGTTCATAGTCGCACTAGGCGCTTCAGGCTGTGGAAAAACAACACTGCTGAATGTAATGGCTGGATTCATAAAGCCTACCTCCGGGCGAATTCGAATGAAGGGAAAAGAAGTATTAGGACCAGATAGAACACGCGGAGTCGTCTTCGAAGATGTCATGGGACCAGGAAAAGACCGCGGAGTCGTCTTTCAAAAACACGCACTGCTACCTTGGCTCGACGTCTTGCAAAATGTCGCTTTCGGCTTGAAACTGCAGGGCGTAGGCGAAAA